>DASVVF010000375.1:0-6900 GCA_036386695.1 Catenuloplanes sp.
ATCCCCGAGGAGCGGATCGCCGCGGTCCAACAGGCGTTCCAGGTGTACGCCAGGGACCTGGCGGCAGCCGGGGTGCTGCGTTCGGCCGACGTGCTGCAACCGAGCACCGCGAGCACGACGGTCACCCTGCGCGCGGGGAACCTGCAGGTGCAGGACGGGCCTTTCGCCGACACGAAGGAAGCCCTGGCCGGGGTGTTCGTGATCGAGGTCGATGATCTCGACGCCGCGCTGGCCTGGGCCGAGCGGTGCCCCGGCGCCCAGTACGGCACCGTCGAGGTGCGCCCGACGGCGACCGCGTTCCTGGACGGCCAGTGGTCGCGGTAACCACCGCGTGGGTACGGGCGGAGGCCACCGCCCGTACCTGCTACGGCCGCCTGCTGGCCCTGCTGGCCGTGCGCGGCGGGGACCTGGTCGCGGCCGAGGACGCGCTGGCCGACGCGTTCGAGCAGGCCCTCAGGCGCTGGCCGGAGACCGGCGTACCGGACAACCCGCAGGCGTGGTTGCTGACCGTGGCCCGCAACCGCCAGCGCGACCGGTACCGGTCGGCCGCGCACCGCACCAGCGTCGAGCTCGACGAGGCGGCGCATCCGCACACCGTCGACGACATCGACCCGGACGCGATCCCCGATCACCGGCTGGCGCTGCTGTTCGTCTGCGCCCACCCCGCCATCGAGGCGACGATCCGTACCCCGCTGATGCTGCAGACCGTGCTCGGGGTCGCCTCGCAGGACATCGCCAGGGCCTACGCCGTGCCCGCACCGACCATGTTGCAGCGCCTGGTGCGCGCGAAACGCCGCATCGGCGACGCCGGCATCGCGTTCTCGATCCCGGACCGCTCGGCCATGCCCGGACGGCTGGCCGCCGTGCTGGAGGCCGTCTACGGTGCCTACGCCATCGACTGGCAGGGCATCGCCGCGCCGGCCGCGCGGGAACACCTGAGCGGTGAAGCGCTACACCTCGCCGAGACCCTCGCCGAGCTGCTCCCCGACGAGCCGGAGGTGCTCGGCCTGGCCGCCCTGATCTGCCTGTCGTCGGCGCGCACCCGGGCCCGGACCGCCCCGGACGGCACGTTCCTCGCCCTGGCCGATCAGGACGTCACCGGCTGGAACACCGCGTTGATCGACCGGGGTGAGCGGTACCTGCGCGGGGCGCACCGCCTGCGCCGGACAGGCCGCTTCCAGCTCGAGGCGGCCATCCAGTCCGCACACTGCGCCCGGCGCCTCGCCGGGCACACCGACTGGGCCGCACTACGAACCCTGCACGAGGCCCTGCTGTCCGTGGCGCCCACCCTCGGTGTCACCGTATCGCTCGCCGCGGTGCTCGCCCGCACCGACGGGCCGGATGCCGGCCTGGCCCTCCTCGACACCCTCACCGGGCCGGCGGCCCAACGTTTCCAACCGGCCTGGGCCACCCGGGCTCACCTGCTGGCGCGAACGGGCGACCTCGACGCCGCCCGGGAGGCTTTCGACAGGGCCATCTCCTTGACCACCGAGGCGGTACTACGCCAACACCTCGTTACCGTGCGCCAGCAACTGGGTGAGCCCGCCGACTGAGTGCCCCGGTCGCCGCGCCGCCGACTAGTCGTTCGCCGCGGCGGCGGAGCTCCGGCGGGACGCGGCGCGCTACGCCGTGCTGACGTGAGTCCTGCGGCGCCTACTTCGCGAGCAGCGCCTGCATCTGGGTGATCTCCGCCGTCTGATCGGCCTCGATTCTCGCGGCGAGGGCCTTGACGGCGGAGCCCTTGCCCTGCTGCTGCTGCGTCCTGGCCATCTCGACCGCGCCCTGGTGGTGGCGGATCATCATCTGCAGGAACATCCGGTCGAAGCCGGCACCGGTGGCGGTTTTCAGATCGGCCATGTCCTTGTCGGTCATCATCCCGGGCATCTGCGGATTCATCCCCGGCATGTCGTGACCGCCGCCGGCCGGCGCGCTGGGCATGGCGGCACCCCAGCCGGTCAGCCACCCGTTCAGTTGCTCGATCTCGGGCGCCTGCGCCTGCTTGATCTTCGCCGCCAGCGCCTTGACTTCGGCGGCGCTGGCGCGGGTCGCGGCGAGATCGGCCATCACCACGGCCTGCTGGTGGTGCGGGACCATGCCCTGCGCGAAGGTGATGTCCGCCTGGTTGTGGCTGTCGGTGGCGGCGACGCTGCTCGTCGCAGCGGTGGTGGCCCGGCCCATGTCGTGGCCGGCGCCGCCGTCCGTACCGCCGTGGTCGCCGCAGCCGGCGGCCAGGGCCAGTGTGGCCACGGCGGTCAGGGTCGCACCGGCGGCGCGGCGGATCGGCTGGTTCGTACCCATGGGCGATCGACTCCTTGAGGTCATCCGGAAACAGGACAGGACGGGTGCGGCGACCGTGGTCACCGGTGACGGTGACCGCGCGCCGCCCAGCGGAGTCCGGCCGAGCGCGCAGGGTGACCACCGAGATGCGCTCGGGATGTGATCGTGGCGGCCATCCGTGCCATGCTAGCCACCGCGATCGCTGGGGACGCCCGCATGGGCACGGAGATACGCTCGGCCTCCCCAGTGCAGGCGAACCAGCAGAGATACCAGCGACAGGCGGGCGGAAGGGCGGCGACACCGCGATGTTCCTGGAACGTGCCGGCGCCCTGCTCCCCTGCCTACCGATTCTGGCCATCCCGGCGTGGAGCGTGTGGCGGGTGGTCAAGGGTGCGCGCGTCGGTGACTGGCGCAGACCGGGCTGGTTCGGCCATGCCGCCTGGGCTTCCTTCGCCATCGCGGCGATGGCCTGGATCTGGGGGGCCTTCTCCGCGCCAGGGCTGCGGACCTACCACGAGGTCTGCGGCCTCCGGCACCGTCAGCCGTTCGACGAGGGCTTCTACCAGGCCCACCGGGACGACTATTTCCGCCTGTTCCCGCTCACCAGCAAGTGCAATGCCGGCTACGACCTGGTCCCCGCGTGGGTGAACCCGACGGTGCTCGTCTTCTTCCTGCTCTTCCTGGTGAGCACGGCTGGCCTCGGGTGGACAACAGCACACCGGCGGCGACGAACATCGAACCTGAAGGGGAGTACGTCGTGATGGGTGGGCGGGGGTGTCACCCCGTTGCGCCTGATCCGGTAGAGCGCGGCGCGCACGGCTGCGCTGCGGCACGGCTGAGCGCCGCCCCTACTTGGTGACCAGGTTGCGCATGGCCGCGATCACCGCCCGCTCACTGACCTTGGCGTAGATCTTCTTGTCCGCGTAGACCGTGACGACGAACGGGCACTTCTGGTCATCACCGCTCATGGCCTTTTCCAGCAGCTTCTTGCCGGTCGCCACCTCGTAGACGCGCAGGCGCCACCCGGCCCGGAACAGCGACACGGTCTCCGGCTTGGGTTCGTCGTACTTGCAGCCGCGGATCTTCGAGCCGGCACTGACCCGGTCGAGGCAGGCGGCCATCTGCACCTTCTTGGGATCCCCGGACGCCCAGGTCTGCTCCGCCGCCTTGGACAGGCCCTGCGAGAAGTAGTAGGTCCCGTCCTGGTACCGAACGCCCGAGCCGTCCTCGATCAGCAGGACCACCGGGTGCGGGGCCTTGCCGGCCCGCTTGGGTGACTGCGGATAGAATGCCTCCTCGTTGCACAGCCGGCCCAGATCGTCGATGTCGGCCGCCGGGTCCGCGCTGGCTTGCGGCCCCTGCAGCGCCGGCTGCTCACTCTCGGTCGGCTGGGGGTCCACCGGCTGACCGCGGTCGGCCGTGGGCGACAGCGGTCCCCCGGACACCGGCCTTGTCGCGGTGGTCTTCGCGGACCGCAGCAGGACGACGCCGCCGGCCAGGCCGAGACAGGCGACCAGCAGCAGCACCCCCACGGTCACGGCGGCGATGACGCCGACGCGGCTGCGCCGGGCCGGCGGGGGCGCGGTCGGCCAGCCCATCGGCGGCTGCTGCCCGAACGGCGGCGCCACCGTGGGTGACCCGGACGGCTGCCCCGCCGGCGGCGGGTACGCCGAAGGCGGGCCGTAGAACGACGTCGGCTGCTCCCCCGACGCCGGCGGGTACGCCGAAGGCGGGCCGTAGCCCGGCGTCGGTTGTCCCAGGGGGTGTCCCGCCGGTGGTTGAGCCCACTCCGGGCCGGGCTGCGCAGCGGTTCCGGACGGTGGCGCGACAGGCGGCACCGGCAGTGCGCGATGCGGTGTCGGGCTTGCGCCAGGTTCGTCCCCCGTGCCGGTCATGCGCGATTCCTCTTCCTCGATCGAACGAATCGCGACTGTATCCAAAGCCGTCGCATCCGTGGTGACACAGCAGTTCGTATCGCCCGCCGCTCCCGCTATGTCGGTGTAGATCCCAGGGGTGGGTGTCGAGCGTCACTCGCGGGTGCCGCCAGGTGCGGACGCAGACGCAGACGCAGACGCCGCACCCGGGCCACGGCGGCGCCGCTCCCGGTGGCAGAGCCACCGACGACCGGCAGCCGGTGATCGTCAGCCGCTCGCCGGGAGCAACTCGTCCACCAGGGCCTGCACGCGCCGACGGATGTCGTCGCGGATCGGCCGGACGGCCTCGACGCCCTGGCCGGCGGGGTCGTCGAGTTTCCAGTCCTCGTAGCGCTTCCCGGGAAAGATCGGGCAGGCGTCGCCGCAGCCCATGGTGATGATGACGTCGGAGGATTCGGCGGTCTCCCACTCCAGCTTCTTCGGCGTCTGGTCGGTGATGTCGACGCCGACCTCGGTCATCGCCTGCACGGCGGCCGGGTTGATGGTCTCGGCGGGCGCGGAGCCGGCGGAGCGGACCTCGACGGCGTCCCCGGCGAGGTGGCGCAGCCAGCCGGCGGCCATCTGGGAGCGGCCGGCGTTGTGCACGCAGACGAACAGGACGCTGGGCTTGTCGGACATGGCGTTCTTCCTCAGGTGGTAGGGGTCGGTTCAGGTGGGGTCGGAGACGGTGCGGTCCGCGCCCTCGTGCGGGACGACGACCTCGCCCGCGGCCTGCCCGACTCCCGGGTACAGGGCCAGGAGCAGGCCGACGCCGACGACCAGCCCGACCACCTGAGCGACGAGGAATCCGGGCACGGAGCCGGGGTTGATGCCGGCGAAGGTGTCGGTGAACGCCCGCCCGATCGTCACCGCCGGGTTCGCGAAGGAGGTCGAGGAGGTGAACCAGTACGCCGCTCCGATGTACGCGCCGACCGCCGCCGGCGCGACCGGGGCACGCCCGGAGCGGGCCAGGGCGAAGATCAGCAGGAGCAGGCCGGTGGTGGCCACCACCTCGCCGAGCCACAGGTGCCCGGCGGCGCGGTGTTTGCTCGACCAGTCCACCGCCGGCAGGGCGAACATCAGGTTGGCCAGGATCGAGCCGGCGATCGCCCCCGAGATCTGCGCGGCCACGTAGCCACCGACGTCGGTACCGGCCAGTCCGGTGCGGGTACGGCGGCCGAGGAACCAGTCCGCCACCGACACCACCGGGTTGAAGTGTGCCCCGGACACCGGGCCGAAGATCAGGATCAGCGCGCCGAGGGCCAGGGCGGTGGCGACCGAGTTCTCCAGCAACTGCAGGCCCACGTCGTTGGGTGAGAGCGTGGTAGCCATGATGCCGGAGCCGACCACGGCGGTGACCAGCAGCGCCGTACCGAGGAACTCGGCGAGTAGACGGCGCGGCAACGGTGGTGGGCCCATCTCAGCACTCCCGGTGGTTCGTCGTGTTGGCGCGGGCCCGCGCCGCGAGATCGGCCAGCGCGGTCGCGGTGGTTTCCAGGGCGTCGGGCAGCAGCCGGTAGTAGGTGAACCGCCAGTGCGGCTCGGCCACCACCAGGCCCGCCTCGCGCAGGGCACGCAGGTGGTGTGACACCGTGGGCTGCTTCGCCCCGGTGTCCTGGACCAGGTGGCAGACGCAGGCTGGGCCGTCGGCGAGCAGTGTCACGATCCGGGCGCGGAGCGGATCAGCCAGCAGTCGGATCACATCAGGTTTGGCTGATATCAGCACGGCCCAATTTGATCATCCGGTCGGGTCGTCCGTCCACCTGGTCACGCGACCGGCAGATGAACATCCGGTGCCGGGTGAGCGTGGACCGGGTCACCCCGGGGTGGGCACGGCGACGTCGAGCAGGCCGGACAACTGCCGCAGCGCTTCCGGACGCGCCCGGTAGTACACCCAGGTGCCGCGCCGTTGACAGTCCACCAGGCCGGCCTCCCGCAGGACCCGCAGGTGGTGGGAGATCGTCGGGCCGGAGACAGTGAACCCGTCGGTGAGGTCACACACGCACGCTTCGGCTGTCGAGGCGATCATGGACAGCAGGCGCAGGCGCACGGGATCGCCGAGCGCCTTGAACATCGCCGCCAGGCCGACTGCCTGCGCGTCGGTCAACGGTGCCGCGGCCAGCGGCGGGCAGCAGCCCTGCGCTACGACGGCCAACCCGCTCGCCTGCTTCGACATTCGTCTAGGTTGGCAGGTGCGTGCCGGTTCGGCAACCCCACGGTCAGGTGGGTGTCGCCACAGTTGCCTTGACCGATGTCTAGGTTGACAGTTGTCGAATCAGGTGTCAGGCTCGGGGCTGATTCGACAACCGTCAAGGCAAAAGACGGGGACGTGCCGGAACCGTGTGCCGGGCCGTCGTCCTGTGCTGACCAGCCGCCACCGAAGGAGCTCATCCGCGATGACCCAGCCGACCACCACACCCACCACCGCCGGCCCGGTGCCGGGCGGCTGTTGCGGCCCCGCCGCCCAGCCCGGCGGGTCGACCGGTACCACCACCGGCGCCGCGACGTGTTGCGTCAGCGCCGAGGCCGCCACGGCGGCGAGCGCCTGCTGCGACCCGGCGGCCAAGGCCGACGCCGTGGCCAGCGGCGCGGGCTGCTGCGGCCCCGCCGCGACCCCGACGGCCGAGGCTGGGCAGCCGAGGACCACCGTCATCGGCGAGCCGTCGGACGCCCCCCTGCCGATCGTGGTGATCGGCGCCGGGCCGGTCGG
>DASVVF010000376.1:0-2407 GCA_036386695.1 Catenuloplanes sp.
TCCAGCCGGGAGATCTCTTTGCGGCCCAGCCGCACGTCGGCGGCGGACATCACGGCCACCGCACCACCCGACCCGGACGCCTCGCGGCGCGACTCGGCGGCGTGGGTCACACCGATCCCCCGGTCACCCGGGGCCGCGACGGCACGGGCGAGATACTCGTCGACACCGCCGGGCAGGTGCACCAGCCGACCGTCGCCGAACATGCCGAACACCGTGTCGGTGACCCGCTCGACCAGGTACCGGTCGTGGCTGGCCACGATCATCGTGCCCGGCCAGGAGTCGAGCAGGTCCTCCAGCGAGGCCAGGGTGTCGGTGTCCAGGTCGTTGGTGGGCTCGTCGAGCAGCAGCACGTTGGGCTCGCCGGCCAGCAGGCGCAGCAGCTGCAACCGGCGCCGCTCACCGCCGGAAAGGTCCGACACCGGGGTCCACACCCGGCGGTCGGTGAAGCCGAACACCTCGGCGAGCTGCCCGGCGGACATCTCCTTGTCGCCCAGCTTCACCCGCTTGGCGATCTCCTCGACGGCCTCCAGCAGCCGCAGGTGGCCGGGCAGCTCGGTCAGCTCCTGGGACAGGAACGCCGGGCGCACCGTGGAGCCGGTGGTGAACTTGCCGCCCTCGGCGTCGCGCACCCCGGCCAGCAGGCGCAGCAGGGTGGTCTTGCCGGCGCCGTTGGCACCCACGATCGCGATCCGGTCACCCGGGCCGACCTGCCAGGTGAGCTGGTCGAGGATCAGCTTGTCGCCGGCGACCAGGGTGACGTTGGCCAGGTCGTACACCTGCTTACCGAGCCGGGAGGTGGCCAGCCGGCGCAGCGAGACGGTGTCACGCACCGGCGGCACGTCGGCGATCAGCGCGTTGGCGGCGTCGATGCGGAACTGCGGCTTGGACGTCCGGGCCGGCGGGCCGCGGCGCAGCCAGGCGATCTCCTTGCGGAGCAGGTTCTGCCGGCGGGCCTCGACGGTGGCGGCGACCCGCTGGCGTTCCGCCCGGGCCAGCGTCCAGGCGGCGTAGCCGCCCTCGTACACCTGGACCGCCTCGTCGACGACCTCCCAGGTGGCGGTGCAGACGGCGTCGAGGAACCACCGGTCGTGGGTGACCACCACCAGCGCCCCGCGCCGGTCCAGCAGGTAGCGGGCCAGCCAGTCGACGCCGGCCACGTCCAGGTGGTTGGTGGGCTCGTCGAGCACCAGCAGGTCGGCGGGGCGCACCAGCAGCGCGGCCAGCGCCACCCGACGCCGCTCACCGCCGGACATGGTGCCGACCGGCGCGTCCAACCCCAGGTGGGGCATGCCCAACCCGTCCAGGATCGCCCGTACGCCGGAGTCGCCGGCCCATTCGTGCTCGGCGCCCATGCCCTCGGCGAGCCAGGCGGTGCCGAGCACCACCTCCCGCACGGTGGCCTTCGGGGCCAGGTCGAGGCTCTGCGGCAGGGCCGCGACCCGCAGGTCGCGGCGGTGGGTGACCCGGCCGGTGTCCGGCTCCTCGGCCTTGGTGAGCAGCCGCAGCAGGGTCGACTTGCCGGCCCCGTTGAGCCCCACGATGCCGAGGCGGTCACTGTCGTCCAGACCGATGGAGACGTCGGTGAGCAGCTGCCCGGCCGCGCCGTAGCCCTTGCAGACCCGGTCAAGGTTGACGATGTTGGCCACGGTTCACCCCAGTCCACACGATCAAGGCGCCCCCGTTGGCAGGGACGCCTGAGCGTCTAGATTACCCGGGCCCCGGGGACCGGCCCGCGGGCCGTACGCGCGTCGCGGCACACCCCGGCGTCGACCAGCTCGTCGGCGACGTCCTGCGCGTGGGCGGCGTCGCGGGTCAGGAAGACGCACGTCGGCCCGGAACCGGACACCAGGCCGGCCAGCGCGCCGGCGGCGTGGCCGGCCTTGAGCACGTCGGCCAGGGCCGGGCGCAGCGACAGGGCGGCCGGCTGCAGGTCGTTGGCGAGCGCGGCGGCGAGCACCCGTGGGTCGCGCTGGCGCAACGCGGTCATCAGCGCGTCCGCGCTGCCCACCGGCTCCGGCGCCCACGGCATCCGCCGCAGCCGGTCCAGCTCCTGGTACACCTGCGGGGTGGCCAGGCCGCCGTCGGCGATGGCCACCACCCAGTGCCAGGTGTGCGGGCGGGCCAGGATCGGGCTGACCACCTCGCCGCGCCCGGTGCCCAGCACCGTGCCGCCGTAGACCAGGAACGGCACGTCGGAGCCGATGTCGGCGGCGACGGCGGCCAGGTCGTCGCGGGACAGCCCGACACCCCACAGGGCGTCGCAGGCCACCAGCGCGGCGGCCGCGTCCGCGCTGCCGCCGGCCATGCCGCCGGCCACCGGGATGCCCTTGCGCAGGACCAGGGCGACCCCGGGGTCCTCGCCGGTGGCGGAGGCCAGGGCCGCGACGGCGCGGGCGGCCAGGTTGGT
>DASVVF010000377.1:0-6888 GCA_036386695.1 Catenuloplanes sp.
AGCCGAACATGGCGTATGAACGCTGGTCAGGTCACCACACAGCGACCGGACGACCACCGGGGCCAGCCGTCGCGCCAACCCGGCCGGGTCGCCCGCCGATCGCCGTGCCGTACCCCACCGCCCGCTACTGAGCGGGCCGCCGCCGCGGCTTGAGCCCGGGCGCTGAGCGCTTTCCTCCCACCTCCGCACACTCCCACCGTCGCGTCCGTCACCCCGGGACGCCGCCGTCGACGCGACGGCGCACGCCTGACCGCCCTCGCGGTCGGGCCAGCCTTTCGCTATCTGAGGACGACACATGTCTGCACAACGTCGGCTGTTCCGGCGGCTGGCCGTCGCCGCCACGACAGCCGCGCTGGTGGCCGCCGGGATCGCCGTGGTCCACCGGGACCGCTCCGCCGAAGCCCCGGCCACCACGGCCACGGTCGCCGCCGGCACCCCGTCGGCGACCCGGGCGCCGGGCGGGCCGAATCCCGCCGCACCGGCGAACGCGCCGGCCAAGGCGAACACCGCGGCGCCGGTCGGGTCGGCCAAGGCCCGTCCGAAGCCGTCGCGTGACCGGGCGGTGGCCGACGCACGCGCGGTGGTCCGCCGCCACGGCAAGGCGGTACGCGCGGCCAAGGGCGAGACGTACCAGCCGCGCGGCGTGCTGCTCGACGCCGACGGGGCGCGGCACGTGCGCTTCGACCGCACCCACCGGGGCCTGCCGGTCCTGGGCGGCGACTACGTGGTGCACCACAACCCCGACGGCAGCTTCCGCACCGCCACCGTCGCCCAGAGCGCCCCGATCTCGGCGGGTACCGAGCCGGCCGTCAACGCCGCCGCGGCCACCGCGACCGCGGTGCGGGCGTTCGCCGGCAAACACCGCACGGCGACGCCGCGCCTGGTGATCGACGCCCGCCAGGGCCCTCCCGTGCTGGCCTGGCGGGTGGTGGTCGAGGGCACCGGGCCGGACGGCAAGCAGCGCATCCTTAATGTGATCATCGACGCCGTCGGCGGCAAGGTACGACGCAGCTTCGACGACATCAAGGCCGCCGAGGCCGGCACCGGCAAGAGCCTGCACGCCGGCGAGGTGCCGCTGAGCACCACCAAGCGCCCCGACGGGTCGTACGAGTTGACCGACCCCGCCCGCGGCGGCGGGCAGACCCGCGACGGGCGCGACGCGGTGAACCCGGACCCGAACGACAGCGAGCCGTTCACCGACGCGGACAACGCCTGGGGCAGCGGGGAGAGCACCGACCGGGCGACGGCGGCGGTGGACGTGCACTACGGCATGGCTCAGGCCTGGGACTACTTCAAGGAGAAGCACGGCCGCGCCGGCATCCACGACGACGGCAAGGGCCTGGTGGCCCTGGTCCACATGGCTGACGCGAACGCGGGTTGGTACCCCTACTGCCGGTGCGTGAAGTTCGGCGACGGCGACCGGTTCAGCCAGCCGTTCACCTCGCTGGACATCGTCGCGCACGAGATGGCCCACGGCGTCACCGACGCCACCGCGGCACTGGAGTACAGCGGCGAGTCCGGCGGCCTGAACGAGGCCACCAGCGACATCTTCGGCACCCTGGCGGAGTTCCACGCCAACAACCCCGCCGACCCACCCGACTACCTCGTCGGCGAGAAGCTCGACATCAGGGGCGGCAGCGTGCCGCTGCGGTACCTGGACGACCCGGCCAGGGACGGCGGCTCCTCGTCGTGCTTCCGGCCCGGGATCGGCGACCGTGACGTGCACTACTCGTCCGGCGTCGCCAACCGGTTCTTCCACGCGCTCGCCGCCGGGGACGGCACGACCTACCAGAGCACGGACCCCCACTGCGGGGTGCGGCGTCCGGTGACCGGCATCGGCAACGACAAGGCCGGCCAGATCTGGTACCGGGCACTGACCACGTACATGGTGTCCAACACCGACTACGCGGGCGCCCGCCAGGCCACCCTGAACGCCGCCATCGACCTGTTCGGCGCGGACAGCACCGAGTACCGGACCGTCGACGCCGCGTGGCAGTTCGTCCGGGTCGACAGCTCCGGCCACGTCCCCGAGGAACCTGTGGTGCAGAGCCCGGGCATGCAGCACGGCATGGTCGGCGACGCCGTCAGGCTGCAGATCAGAGCGGTGGACGCGCAGCGTGACCCGCTCACCTTCACCGCCCGCAACCTGCCCCCCGGCCTGTCCATCAGCGACTCCGGACTGATCTCCGGAACACCGACCGCCGAGGCGTGGGAGATGGTCGAGGTGACGGTCACCGACCCGGCCGGGCATACCGGCTGGGTGGAGTTCCTCTGGCAGGTTGCCGGGCCGCCGGTCGTCAGGAACCCGGGCGACCAGACCCAGGAGGTCGGCCAATCGGTCAGCATGACGATCGAGGCGCAGGACGAACTGTCCTCGATGCTGACCTACGCGGCCACCGGCCTGCCGGACGGCGTGAGCATCAGCGCCCGGTCCGGCTTCATCAGCGGGTCACCGACGACGGTGGGCAACTGGCGCACCTCCGTCACCGTCACCGACGCCACCCAGCTGTCGACAACCGTGTCGTTCCAGTGGACCATCACTGCGGCGCAGGTCCCGGACGTTCCGACGGACGTCGTGGCGACCCGGTCCAGCACCAGGGTCCTGATCCGGTGGAAGCCACCGGCGAAGTCCCCGGCCAACCCGGTCACCGGCTACGAACTGACCACCGAGCCCGGTGAGACCGTCACCCTGGACAGCGGGACCCGCTCCCAGTTGGTCAATGGTCTGGACCGGAACGTCACCTACACCTTCTCGATCCGCGCGGTGAACGCGGCCGGCCGGGGCCCCGCGGTGACGGTGCGGTTGCCGGCCCCACCGGCCCCGCCCGCCCCGGCCCCCGCCCGGAGCGCTCCGACCCGCTGAGGACCGGGCATGGCAACGCCGAGCCGACGGGCCGCCGGTCAACCCGCCCGGCCCGTCGGCTCGGCGGGCGAGCACTAGACTGCCCCGATGCGGTGGAACCGTAAGCGGGTATTGCCGGAACTGTGCGGGGAACTGCTGCAGGCCGTACAGAACCGGGACGGGTCAGCGTTCAGCGCCACCTACCAGGCCGTTGTCGAGCAGGCCGCCGTGGCGGATCGGGCCGAGCTGACCGCTGCCCTGCGGGTGATCACCCCGGGGCTCGCCGACGTGCGGCTCGGTCCGGGTGCCCCGGTGGCGGTGCTCGCCGGCGGGCTGGTCGAACGCGGTGCCGAACCGGCCGTGGCACTCGACACGCTGGTGTCGCGGATCGCCGGCGGGCTGGAGGACGCCGCCCGCTTCCCCGCGTTGTGGGACAAGGTCGGTGACGGCGCCGCCCTACCGGCCGCAGCCGACGCCGACCGGGTCCCGGCGGTGCTGGACCGGCTCCACGCCGGGGCGCACCCCGACGGCAGCCAACCCGCGGACGCGGGACGCATCGCCGAGGCCTGGTTCACGGTCGGCGACTGGGTGCCCGCCCTGTTGGTCCTGCTGCAACGCGCGGACGTCCGGCAGTCGCTGCCGCACCGCCACCGGCTGGTCGACGCGGCAGCCGCCACCCTGGATCACATCGACCCCGCACAGTGGATGTACGGCCTGCTCCAGGTGCTCGACGACGAGTCGGTGATCGTCCTGCACCGGGCCACGGGTCGCGGCTACCGGGTCACGATCGGCGGTATCGGCGACAACTTCCAGCTGCACACCCTGCTCGCCGCCACCCTGATCGGCGACCCGGACCAAGGGCTGATCCCGGGTACGCCCCCGCAGCCGGCGTGGGTCGCCGCCGCCACCGACGGGGAGATGGAGCCGCCGGGCGGGATCACCGGTCAGTTCAACCTGGTCGACGCCTTCGGGTCGTGGATCTGGAACGAGGGCCGGCCCGCGGACATCCCGACCCTGCAGGGCAAACGCGTGGTCGTCGTCGACCCACCCCCGTACCCGCGCACCTGGAACGCCGGCCGGGTCTACCCACTGATGCGCCCGACGGTGACCCTGGACGAGGTCCTGGAGCCGGCCCGGGCCGCCGAATGGATGGCCAGGGTGGCGCCGGCCGCGCAGCCCGGCTGACCCACGCCCACCACGGCGTCAGCCGGGGACGTCCGAGCCCCACCGGGCGTTCATCCACCGGGTCCAGCGGCGCCCGAGACGCTGACCGGGCACCTCGACGAAGCGGTAGGTCAGCCAGCAGGTGCCGACCAGCGCGGCCAGGAACGCGAGCACCACCGGGGCCTCCGCCAGGGCCGGCAGCCGCTCGCCGGCCGCCGCCAGCACCGGACGGGAGACCTGCAACAACACGTAGTGCATCAGGTAGACGGAGTAACTCACCAGGCCAAGCCACGCCAGCGCCCGTGGTACGGCGTACCGCCGGGTGGCCATGCCCAGCGCGAAGAGCCCGGCGAAAACGGCGAGGGTGAGCACCGCCCGGGGCCGGTACTTCTCCCATGGCGGCCCGAAGGAATCCAGCTCGATGAACCACGTCGTGAGCAGGGCGGCGGCCACCACGGCCGCCACCAACCCGCCCTGCCACCAACTCGTCAGCCCCTGATCGGCGCGGTAGATCGCCGTCCCGACGAACATCACCGCCAGGATCAGCAGCCCGTCCCATACGTGCGCGGGGCCCTGGTTCAGCACCAGCAGGACGCCGGCCAGGCCGCTGAGCAGCAGACCGCCGGGCACGACCAGCCACCGCCGGCCGCTGGCGGCGGCCAGCACACCGACCGTCAACCCGACGACGACGGCGATGGTGACGTTGCGGACGGCGGCCGGCGTGTCGGACAGGACCGTCGGGGTCAACGGCACGGCCGCGACGGCGACCCCGGCCAGCAGCACCGCGACCAGCCCGCTGGCCCGGTGCAGCCGGACCGCGAACAGACCGCTGACCAGCAGATAGAACGCCATCTCGAAGCTCAGGGTCCAGAACACCCCGGTGATCAACGGTACGCCGAGCAGTTCCGGCACCATGCTGGCGTGGGCCAGCGCGGCGGTGGTGGGATGCGCGGCCAGATACGGGTCCAGAGGGACCAGCCCGCCGGCACCGAGGACCACCATGAGCACGGCCACGACCAGGTACAGCGGGTAGAGCCGGCAGACCCGGCTGACCCAGAACGCGCGCAGGCTGCCGTGCCGTTCCAGCGAAGCGGGGATGATGTACCCGCTGACGAGGAAGAACAGCATCACGCCCGCGGTGCCGGCGTGGAACCACTCACCGGACCCGGCCCGGGCGCCGCGCAAAAGGTAGTGGCTCAGGTGCTCGTAGACCACCAGCAGCGCGGCGATGGCCCGCAGGCCGTCGAGCCAGGCCATCCGGCGACCTGGGCCGGCCACGTCGGACGGCGCAGCGGCACCCGGGGCGGCATCCGCCCCGCCACGTCGGCGACCTCGCGCACCGCCGGCCGGGCCAGGCACCTGATCGAGCACCCGCCGAGGATAGCGGCACCAGGGTGCGGCAGCGCGATCGTCACGGGCATCGGGGTGGATCGCCGGTGGCCGCCCGCCGCCCGAACGGGCGTCGATTGTGTCGTGTGTCACACGAGTGCAAGCCTTGTCCGGCTTGGTCTCCTTTCCACCCCGGTCACGGGGCACCCCCGACGAGTCGACGATCTGTAGGTTGTCCCGGTCATCGACGAACGGGAGTTCCACGTGCGGACGAACACCACCAGCCGGCTGCGGATCCTCCTCGGCATCGGCGCCGCCGTCGTGACCACGGCGACGCTCGCCCTACCGGGCGCCGCGTTCGCGGCCGACGACCCGGCCACCCTGGTCGCCCTCACCGAGCAGGATCCCGCCACCGGGAAAAACAAGGCATACCCGGTGAAGCAGGGCGAGACGGTACCGGCAGTCCTCGGGGTCGCGAACGCCGGCACCACGCCGGTCAAGGGTGTCGTCGCCCATGTGCACGCCCTCAACGACATGGACCTGCCCACGAAGTTCGACAACTGCCGTTACTACGTCGACAGCAACAGGGACGGCGCCTGGTGCCAGTTCGACGACGAGCTCGCGGTCGGCGGCACCTATGCCATGGCTGACCACCTCGTGGCACTCGCGCCGAAGGCACGGGCCGACAAGCTCGGCGCCATCGTCTTCAGGTGGCACAGCGCCCAGTGGGCCGGCGCCGAGGGCGGCATCGAAAAGCTCGCCAACAGCAGCAGCAATTCCGGCACGTCCACCGCCGGCACGCAGGGCACCCTCCGGCTCGAGGCCCGGACGCTGGCCCTTCCGGCCAACCCGGCCGAGCGCAGGCCGATCAACTTCGCGTACGTCAAACTGATCACGCCGCCGCCAGCCACGACCGGTCCGACCGCCGTGCCCACCACCGCTGCGCCGGCAGGTGGTGGCGCTACCAGGCCGACCAGCCCGCCGGCGAACGCCGGGGGCGCGGGTGCCAACGGCGGTGGTCTACCGGTGACCGGTGCGGGAACCGCGACCGCGGCGGGGGTCGGCATCGCCCTGCTCGTCGCGGGCGGCGTCGGGTATGTGGTCGCCCGCCGCCGGCGCACCCGCTTCGTCGCCTGACCGGCGACAATCTCCGGCTGTGAAGGTTGGCCGATCGACGGGTTCATCGCCCGTCGATCGGCCTACGTTCAGGTGGTCGACCGATCGACGGTGGGCGCGGCAGACGGTGGGCGCGGCAGGTTTCGAACCTGCGACCCCTCGCTTGTAAGACCGATCGAGGCACGTTCACAATAGTTCGCGGAGGGTCGCAGATCAGCTTCGGGCTGCGGCGCAGCGACACGACGGACCTTGCAGAACGTGGGCGAACGCCGCCGGCCGAGATGCCACTGAGACGGACTACAGAGGTTGAAAGGCTGACGTCTGTCGGCGTGGCTGCGTGATCTGGATCGATGGGTTTGGTAGGCCGGGATGATGAGGTATCCGGCTGGTGGTGGGATGAACGCGGCGGCGCGGGCCCGGCGTGAGGCGGTCCGGAG
>DASVVF010000378.1:0-5441 GCA_036386695.1 Catenuloplanes sp.
CATCCCGATCGTGAACGCCAACTGCAGCTACGACTCGGTCAATAACGACGTCTGGCACATGGACCCAGTGGCTGACTCCACCTATCAATTCCGCAACCAGGCCACGGGCAAGTGCATCACGACCCAGAACGCGTCCACGGGCATCAACGCCCGCCTGATCACCTATACCTGCAACTCGGGCCACCACGCCCTGTGGACCATAAGCAGCTGAATCGGCGGGCACCGTGCGTTTGCGCCGCGACCGGCATACCGCCGAGCACCAGCACCATCGACCCGCACGTTCGCGATGTAGGCGGGGCGACGCAAACCAAAGATCAGCCCGTCTTGACCGCACCACGTGTGGTCAAGACGGGCTGATCTCGTCGGCGGGAGCATCAGGATAGTGCTGCCGGTACATGGTCGTTCCTGTTCCAGCAGCACCTGAGGTCACCTCACGAACGGCGGCTGGCCGTACTTAGCGGGTCGGGGGACGCCAGGTGGTACCGCGCAGCAGTTCGGCGGCGCCGAGCCAGGCGACGTTCATCAACTGGGTCGCCGTCTTGCCGGGGTCCCCGCCGGGATGGTCGATCATCCAGTCGGCGAGCGACTCGCCGGCACCGACCAGGGCGTACGCGGTGACATCCAGCTCGGTGTCGCCCACCCGGCGACCCTCGACGTGCACGGCGCGCTCCAGCATTCCGGCCACCACCTGCACCATCCGCTGGCGCATGGCGGCCAGCTCACCGGCGAACGGCTCCCGGGCCCGGGCCTGCCGGTAGAGCACCGCCCAGGCGTCACGGTGGGTGCCGACGAAGTAGAAGAAGGCCCGCAGGCCCCGCCAGAGCTGCTCGTCGGGCGGCAGGTCGGGGCCCACCACCGCGGCGACCGCCTCCAGCAGCCGGGTCCCCTCGCGGTGCAGACAGGCCAGGAAGAGCTCCTCCTTGGTGCCGAGGTACGCGTACACCATCGGTTTGGAGATGCCGGCGTCCTCGGCGATGTCGTCCATCGAGGCGGCGTGGAAGCCACGCCGGGAGAAGACCTTGACGGCGGCGTCGAGCATCTGCTGTTCGCGCACGGCGCGGGGCAGGCGGCGGAACGTTGGACTGGTGGACACGCTTGCGAGCATACTTACTCCTGCGTAAGGTTACGCGTCAGTAAGTTTGATGGTCACCTCGGAAGGTCTTGTCATGACTGAGTTCAACCCGGAAAGCCTCGCCGCCGTCGGACCGGCGGAGTTCGCCAAGCTGGTGAAGTCCACGCCCGACAGCAAGATTGCCGAGGTTATGCAGACCGACGCCCGCGGCAAGATCCTCGACGAGGTGTTCAACCGGATGCCGTCGCTGTTCCGCGCCGACCGGGCCGGGGCGACCAGCGCGGTCATCCACTGGAACATCACCGACCGCCCGGACGGTGGCTCGGACGTCTACGAGACCGTCATCGACAACGGCACCTGCACGGTGAACAACACCGCCCAGCAGGACCCGAAGCTGTCGCTGATCATGGGCCCGGTGGAGTTCCTCAAGGTGGTCTCCGGCGACGGCAACCCGATGATGATGTTCATGACCGGCAAGCTCAAGGCCAAGGGTGACCTCGGCCTGGCCGCGAACATCGCCAAGCTCTTCGACATCCCGAAGGCCTGATCCTCGATGGCGGAATTCTCCCTCGACCTCGACGAGGATCAGCGGGAGCTGCGCGACTGGGTGCACGGCTTCGCGGAGCAGGTCATCCGCCCGGCCGCGGCGGAGTGGGACGAGCGCGAGGAAACTCCGTGGCCCATCATCCAGGAGGCGGCGAAGGTCGGCCTGTACGGCTTCGAGTTTCTGGCCAACGCCTGGGCCGACCCGACCGGGCTGTCGCTGCCGATCGCCACCGAGGAGATGTTCTGGGGTGACGCCGGCATCGGCATGGCGCTCTCCGGCACCTCGCTGGCGGTGGCGGCGATCTACGGCTCCGGTACCCCGGACCAGCTGGTCGAGTGGGTTCCGCAGTGCTTCGGCGACACCGCCGAGCCGGCCGTCGCGGCGTTCTGCACGACCGAGCCGGAGGCCGGCTCCGACGTCGGCTCCATGCGCAGTCGGGCGGTCTACCACGAAGCCACCGACGAGTGGGTGCTCAACGGGCAGAAGGCGTACGCCACCAACGGCGGCATCGCCAACGTGCACGTGGTCACCGCGTCGATCGACCCGTCGCTCGGCTCGCGGGGGCAGGCGGCGTTCGTCGTACCGCCCGGCACCCCCGGGCTGGTCGCCACCAGGAAGTTGAAGAAGCTCGGGCTGCGCGCCTCGCACACCGCCGATGTCTTCCTCGACGACGTCCGGGTGCCCGGCCGTTGCCTGCTCGGCGAGCGCGAGGCGCTCGACGAGCGGCTGGCCCGGGCCCGCTCCGGGCAGCGAGCCACCTCGCAGGCGGCCATGCGTACGTTCGAACTGTCCCGGCCGACGGTGGGCGCGCAGGCGCTCGGCGTGGCCCGGGCGGCCTACGAGTACGCGCTGGACTACGCCAAGACCAGGGTGCAGTTCGGCCGGCCGATCATCGAGAACCAGGCCATCGCCTTCACCCTGGCGAACATGAAGATGGAGATCGACGCCGCCCGCCTGCTGGTCTGGCGCGCCGCCTGGATGGGGCGCAACAACCGCCCATTCCGCAACGGTGAGGGCTCGATGTCCAAGCTGAAGGCCAGCGAGGTGGCGGTCGACGTGACGGGCCGGGCGGTCCAGATCCTCGGCGGCGCCGGGTTCCTGCGGGAGCACCCGGTGGAGCGGTGGTACCGGGACGCCAAGATCTACACGATCTTCGAGGGCACCTCCGAAATCCAACGGCTGGTCATCTCCCGGGCCATCTCCGGGATGCAGATCCGCTAAAGCCGATCAACTGAGGCGTCCGAAGGGGTCCCTTCCTCCGTAAGAGGGGGCAGGGACCCCCTATCGCCCCGGAGCCGCGCCATGGAACTGCCGTTCGTCGTCTCCACCCTCACCCGCCGGGGCCTGCTGCGCCCCGGCTCACCCGCGCGCGTCCTGGCCCAGGCCGGCGCGTTGCGCCGGTGGGGCTTCAGCCTGGCCGGGGAACTGCGCCAGGCCGCGGCCCGCAGCCCCGACCGGATCGCCCTGATCGACGAGACCCGCGGCGAGATCACATACCGCGAGCTGCTGGAGCGGTCGGAGCGCCTGGCCCGGGCACTGCACGCCACCTCCGGCATCCGGGTCGGCAACCGGGTCGGTCTGTTCTGCCGCAACCACGCCGGCATGGTCGAAGCCCTCGTCGCCATCACCATGCTCGGCGCCGACCCGGTGCTGGCCAACACCGGACTCTCCCGGCCACAGCTGGCCGCGGTCGCCGCCGAGCAGCAGCTGCGGGCCATCATCTACGACGCCGACCTGGGCGAACTGCTGGCCGGGATGCCGGCGGCCGTCGAGCGGTTCAGCGACACCCAACTGCCCGACCTGATCGCCCAGGCCCCCGACGGTGAGCTTCGACCGCCGCCGCACGAGGGCCGCACGATCGTGCTCACCTCCGGCACCACCGGCACCCCCAAGGGCGCCCGCCGCCGCACCCCGGCCGGCTTCGGGCCGCTGTGCGCGATCATCGACCGCATCCCGCTGCACGCCGGCGAGCGGGTCATGATCGCCGCGCCGATCTTCCACACCTGGGGGTACGCCGGCCTGCAGCTCGCCCTCGCGCTGCGCGGCACGGTGGTGCTGCAACGCCGGTTCGACGCCACCGCCGTGCTCGGCGCGCTGACCCGCCACCGGTGCACCGCGCTGATCGCCGTGCCGGTGATGCTGCAACGGCTGCTGGAGGTCCCCCCGCCGGACCCGCGCCCGCCGCTGCGGACGGTGGCCGTCAGCGGCTCCGCCCTGCCCGGCGGGCTGGCCACCCGGTTCATGGCCGTGTACGGCGAGGTGCTGTACAACCTGTACGGCTCCACGGAGGCGTCGTGGGCCTCCATCGCCACCCCCGAAGACCTGCGCCGCGCGCCCAACACGGCCGGGCGGCCACCGCACGGCACCCGGGTCGTCATCATGGGATTCGACGGCCGGCCGGCACCCAGCGGTCAGGTCGGCCGGATCTTCGTCGGCAACGAGATGCTCTTCGAGGGCTACACCTCGGGCGGCGCCGCCGACGTCCAGGACGGGTTACTGGGCACCGGCGACCTCGGTCACATCGACGGCGACGGGCTGCTCTTCGTCGCCGGCCGGGACGACGACATGATCGTCTCCGGGGGTGAGAACGTCTTCCCCTCCGAGGTGGAGAACCTGCTCGCCGACCTACCCCAAGTGCGCGAGGTCGCGGTCATCGGAGTCCCCGACGCCCAGTACGGCCAGCGGCTCGCCGCCTACCTGGTGCTGCACCCCGGCGAGACGCTCGACGCCGACGCCGTCCGCGAGTACGTCCGCCGCTACCGGGCCCGATTCTGCGTACCCCGGGAGGTGATCTTCCTGCCGCACCTGCCGCGCAACGCCACCGGCAAGGTCGTCACCCGCGCCCTGCCGCTCTGGTGGTGACGCCGCGCGCGGGCTGCCCGCCACGGGGCTGCCCGCCCGGCTGACCCGCCGCGGGCGGCTACCCGCCGGTGCCGGCCGGCGGAGCGGCGGGGAGTTCCACCTGGCCATCCGCCGCCGCCAGGGCGATGTCGGTGCGGTGGTGCGCGCCGTCGAGCCGGACCCCGGCCAGCACCCCGTACGCGGCCTCGCGGGCGGCCCGCAGGTCCGCTCCGGTGCCCGTGGCGCAGAGCACCCGGCCGCCCGCCGACAGCAGTGCGCCGTCGGTGGGCCGGCGGGCGGTACCCGCGTGGATGACTCCGTCGGCCTCGGCGCCGGTGATCACGTCACCGGTCCGGGGCACCCCCGGGTAGCCGGCGCTGGCCAGCACCACGGTCACCGCGGCCCCGTCGTGCCACCGCAGCGGCGGGTGGTCGGCCAGCGTGCCGGTGGCGGCGGCGTGCAGCAGTCCGCTCAGCGGCGACTCCAGCAGGGCCAGCACCACCTGGGTCTCCGGGTCACCGAACCGGGCGTTGAACTCGATCACCTTCGGTCCGTCCAGGGTGATGGCGAGCCCGACGTAGAGCAGACCGGCGAACGGCGTACCGCGCCGGCGCATCTCCGCCAGGGTGGGGTGCACGACGTCCCGCATGACCTCGTCGACCAGACCGGTCGGCGTCCAGGGCAGCGGCGCGTACGCCCCCATGCCACCGGTGTTCGGCCCGCTGTCGCCGTCGCCGACCCGTTTGAAGTCCTGCGCCGGCAGCAGCGGCACCGCGGTGTCCCCATCGGTCACCACGAACAGTGACACCTCCGGGCCGGCCAGGTACTCCTCGATGACCACCCGACCGCACTCGGCGGCGTGCCGCTCGGCGGCCGCCCGGTCGTCGGTGACGACCACACCCTTGCCGGCGGCCAGGCCGTCGTTCTTGACCACGTACGGAGCGCCGAACGTGTCCAGCGCCAACTCCACCTCGGCCGGGT
>DASVVF010000379.1:0-1761 GCA_036386695.1 Catenuloplanes sp.
GCGCGTCGGTGGTGCTGCCGTCACGGTCGCCGCTGCCGCAGGCCAGCCCGGCGCGCAGGGTGCGGGCCCGCCGGTCGACGTCGTCCAGCAGGACCATCGACTGCAGGGCGCGGTCCCGGTTGACCCCGCCGAGACCGGGCAGCACCACGCTGACCTGGCGCCGCTGACGGGTCACGAACGTGTCGATGGCGGTGAGGGCGGCCTCGTCGTTGCGGTGAACGGCGGAGGTCGCCAGGAGTCGGACACCCTGGCGGGTGTCGGCGTCCATGTCGGTGAAGACCCCGGCCAGTCCGGGGTCCGAGCCGGGCACGGTGGCCGCCTCGGCCAGCCGGTTCCGGGCGAAGTCCAGGAACAGCTGCCCGCGGTGGAAGTCCGAGCTGGCCAACGCCAGCTGGGCCTTCTCGGTGGAGCGCTTGACGCCGTAGAGGGCGTCACCGGGCATGGCGTCGTCGCTGGCCGTCGAGATGCCGGAGACGGCCATCGCGCCGACGGCCACGCCGAGCACCACCGCCCCGCGGGCCCGCAGCCGGCGGGCGGTCGTGCCGGCGGTCCGGGCATGGGACACCGGCCCGACGGCACGTTCCGGCGCGGGCTCGCCCGCCGGGTCGGTGATACCGATGCCCTCGCGCTCGGCGGTGGCCACGAGCATGGCCCGCAGCCCGACCCGGAAGTCGCCGTCAAGCTCGACCGCCGGCCGGGCGGCGGACAACTGCTGTCCCACCGCGACCAGTTCGGTGAGTTGCTCATCCGGTCGCGCCCGGGCGTGGCGGCGGGGGCCACCGTTGGCCTCGTCGAGAAGCTGCGCGAAGCGCTCGGCACGCCGGCGGTAGAAGATCATGGGATTCACGGCGGGCACCTCCCTTCGCTGGTCACGTCTGCGGAACGGCGTCGTCGCCGATCCGTGCGGCGCTGCGCCGATCGGGATCCGGACCGACGGGAGCGGCAATGACCCGCGGCCCCCCGGTGGGGGCTCTTGTCGCAGCGGTCACCGCTCGCAAAGAATTAAACGCTTCACTGCGGTGCAGGGTTACGGGCCGGGCCGGCCGGAGGTTGTCAATGATCGATCCGCCGGCGGATTCCACCGTCACGGCTGGAAGCCGTCCGGTAGCAGACGGGCCAGCGCGCGCACGGCGCGGTACTGCAGGGCTTTGATCGCGCCCTCGTTCTTGCCCATCGCCCGAGCCGTCTCGGCCACCGAGAAGCCCTGCAGGAAGCGCAGCACGATGCATTCCTGCTGTTCCGGGTTCAGCTGCTTCACGGCGCTGAGCAATGCGACGTTGGTGATGTGGTCCACCACCGCGGCTTCCGGACTGCCTTCGGGTCCACGGTCTTCGCGGTCGGCGTCGAGCACGTCCCCGGTGGTGACCTCGAGGCGGTACCGGCCGGACTTGAAGTGGTCGGCGACCAGGTTGCGGGCGATCGTGACGAGCCACGCGCCCAGGTCGCGCCCCTGCCAGGTGAAGCTGCCGATCCGCTTGAGGGCGCGCAGGAAGGTGTCCGAGGTGAGGTCCTCGGCGAGCTGACGGTTGCCGACCCGAAAGTAGACGAACCGGAAGACGGTGTCGACGTACCGGTCGTAGATCAGGCCGAAGGCGGCCGACTCGCCGGCCTGGGCCCGCTCGACCAGGGCCCACACCTCGGCGGCGGCGTCACCCGGGTCGGGGCGCGCCGGATACTTCGGTGGCTCCGGCTGACCCGGCGGCCCGGTGGTGCTCTGCGTCGGGACGACCACGGTGCTGTCGCCCTCGGCGGTGCCGGCCC
>DASVVF010000380.1:0-10365 GCA_036386695.1 Catenuloplanes sp.
CGGCGACCACGGTGGCGGTCACCGCCGGGCCGTGGCACCCCGGCGGCACGCCCGGCGTTCCGGTTGATCTGACGGTACGGCTGGCGGCGCCCACCGGCGCGGCGCTGGCCTCGGCCACGCAGGCGCTGCGCAAGTTGGTCGGCGGTGCGGGTGGTGACGTGCACCGGCTGGACGGCGGGCACCTGGCCGGCCTGGCCGCGACGCTGCCCCTCGGGCTCGGACCCGGGGGTGGCGTGCCCGGCCGTCCCCGCCGTGCGACGGTGTCGCCGGACGGGCTCGACGCCCTCGAACTGTCGGTGGGCACGGCGGGCCTGATGCTCGGCAGCAATCGGCACGGGGCACCGGTGGTGGTTCGGCTGTTCCGGCCGGAGCAGACCCGGGTGCTGCTGGTCGGCGGGGTGGGTACCGCGCAGTTGGTGGCGCTGCGGGCGATGGGGCTCGGCGCCCGGGTGGTGGTGCAGACGGCCCGCCCGCATGCCTGGGAACCCTTCGTGCGTGGCTCCAGCGTCCCCGGTGAGTCGATCGCGCTGGTTTCACCGGGCCGGGTCCTCGACATCCCGGCCGGGACCGCGCTGCACCCGCTGCTGGTCGTCGTCGACGTGGGGCCGGTCGGTGCCGACCCCGAGCCCGGCCGCGGCTGGCAGGCGACGCTGGTGGTCCGTGACGATTTCGGGCCGGCCGACGTCGACCTGGCGGCCCGCGCCGACCTGCTGGTCATGCAGCCGCTCCAGCCGCACGAGGCGGCCCTGGTCGGCTCCGCGTTGGGGCTCGGCGAGGCGGCCGGTTGGCTGACCCGGATCCGGGCCGACATGGTGGGCGTCATCAACCGCCGGTCGGTGCGCTGGGCGCTGCTCTCGCCCACCCCGATCGAGTCACAGCTGACCGGGCCCGGCCCCGGGGCGGCTCCCGGCCGGGCGACCGGCACGCCGGCCCCGGCATGGTCCACCGGCCCGACCCCGTAACGGTCGCCGGGCCCGGCCGGTCGTCAACGGGACGACCGGCGTTCGCGGCGGAAAACGGGGCAGCGCGGCGGAGACCGACGTGATTACATAGCCGGCGCCACAGTTCGCTTACCGACGGAGGATCATCTTGAGCAAGGCAATACTGGGCAAGCTCGCCGCCTTCGCGGCAGCGGTTGGCGTCTCGGTGGCGGTCCTGGTCGCCCCGGCCAGCCCGGCATCCGCCGCGTCGTACAGCTTCATCGGCGAGTACAGCAACACCTGTATTGATGTCCCGCAGGGCGGCACCACGGTCGTGAATACCCAGCAGTGCGCCATCGGCAGCACGGCGCAGGACTTCTCGATGGTGAGAAACGGCGGCACGACCAGCCAGCCGATCTACATCCTGCGGAACGTGGCACGGGGCACCTGCCTCGATGTCAACGGCACCCTGGCGTTCCCGGCCGCCAAGGCCTGCAACTCCGCCAGCCTCGACCAGCGGTGGGAGCGCTTCACGAACTCCAACGGCAGTAAGACCTTCAAGAGCTGGGGTGCCTGGGCCAACCGGCGGGCCCACGTGTGCCTCACCAACGAGACGCAGTTCGATCAGGGCTGGCTGCGCAAGGCCACCTGCAACGCCGCCAACGCGCGGCACCAGTGGGACCAGTACTGAGCGGGTAGCGAACGGCTGAGGCGGCGCGGCTGATCGGGACGGTCACCCGGTTGGCCGCGCCGCCCAAGGCGTCGAGGTGCCGGCGCGTCGGCGCCGCCACGCCGACGAACCGGCGCCGGCATGGCACCATGTGCGGCCATGGGTATCCTCATCCGGCTCGCGATCAGCGCCGTCGCGCTGTGGATCGCGACTGCGTTCGTGCCAGGCATCACGTTGTCCACCGCGTCGCTGCCGGAGGCGGCCGGCACGCTGGTCGCGGTGGCGGTGATCTTCGGTCTGGTCAACGCGGTCCTACGGCCGATCATCAAGACCGTCGGCTGCGGTCTGTACGTGCTCACGCTGGGGCTGGTGGCCCTGGTGGTCAACGCCCTGCTGTTCCTGCTCACCAGCTACATCGCCCAGCAACTGGGGCTGCCGTTCGAGGTGGAGAACTTCTGGCCCGGCGCGGTGGTCGGCGCGCTGCTGGTCGCCGTGGTCAGCTGGGTGCTCAACCTGGTGGTGCCGGACCGGGACTGACCGCGACCGCCCGTCGGCGGGCACTCCCCGGTGACGTCGGCCACCGGCAAGGAGCCGTCGAGGGCGCGGACCTTACGGTGGCGGGATGAGCGAGACGCGGCGCGGGTACGCGTACGGCCTGACCGCCTATGCCCTCTGGGGTTTCTTCCCGCTGTACTTCAAGCTGCTGCAGCCGGCGTCGGCGCTGGAGATCCTGGCCCACCGGGTGATCTGGTCGGTCAGCTTCGTCAGCCTGCTGCTCGTCGCGATGCGCAACGTACGGTTCCTGCGGCCGCTCGCCGGGCAGCCCCGGGCGCTGGCCGGGATCGCGGTCGCCGCGACGCTGATCGCGGTCAACTGGGGCACCTACATCTACGGCGTGAACTCCGACCGGGTGGTGGAGACCGCACTCGGGTACTTCATCACTCCGCTGGTGATCGTCCTGCTCGGCGTGACCGTGCTGCGCGAGCGGCTGCGCCGGGCGCAGTGGGTCGCGGTGGGCATCGGTGCGATGGCCGTGGCGGTGCTGACCCTGGACTACGGCCGCCTGCCGTACATCGCGTTGACCCTGGCGGCCAGCTTCGGCGGTTACGGGCTGGTCAAGAAGCGGCTCGCGTTGCCGCCGGCCGAAGGGTTCTTCGTGGAGTCCGCGGTGCTCGCCGTGCCGGCGCTGGCATACCTGGTGTGGCTGGGCGGGACCGGGTCGGCGGTCTTCGGGCACATCTCCGCGACCCACACCACGCTGATCGTGATCTCCGGTGCGCTGACCGCCGTACCGTTGCTGTTGTTCGCCGGCGCGGCCAACCGCATCCCGCTGACCGCGCTGGGCATCCTGCAGTACGCGGCACCGGTGATCCAGCTCGGCTGCGGTGTCCTGATCTTCCACGAGCCGATGCCGCCGGCGCGGCTGGCCGGCTTCGCCCTGGTGTGGGCGGCGCTGGCGGTCTTCACGGTCGACAGCGTCCGGCACGCGCGGCGTGGTTCCGCACCGCTGGCGGCGCCCACCGGCGCGCCGGGCTGATCGAGTGGGAGCCGGCTACCGGACGTCGAGCACCAGCACCGGGGTGCCGTCGAAGCGCTGCACTTCCACCCGGACCAGGTCGATCCCGGAGAACCGGGTCGTCCCGGCCAGGGTGAGTTCCTCACCGGGGGCGGCCACCCAGCTGTTGACCTGTTCCTTCTGTTCGTCCGGCCCGTACGCCACCAGCCGGTAGATGTACGCCCTGGTATGCGTCGCGGACGCCGTGTACGCGCACCGCATGGTCAGCTCGGTGCCGTAGCTGGTCCGGCGCAGACCGATCTCGGCGGAGATCGGCAGCACCGCGCCGGCGGTGACCGGCTGCATGGCGACCATCTGCACGGCACCGCGCGCGTCGCCGTCCCACCGGCCGGCCAGGCCGACCCCGATCACCAGTGCCAGGCACGCCGCGACCAGTGCGGTGCCGGCGTACCGCCACCGCTGGGACCGACCCTGCCGGCGTCGGTCGACCCGGGCCGCGTCGACCAGGTCGGGGACCCGCGGCCGGGCCGGCGGGACGTCCAGGTCGGCGAAGTCGGCCGGGTCGAGCCGGCCGAGCAGCCCGGGCAGCACGGCGATCTCGGCGACGGCCTCCCGGCAGAACGAGCAGGTCGACAGGTGCCGCTCGTACTCGGCACGTTCGGCCGGCGCCAGGGCACCCAGGACGTACGCGCCGTCATCGTGCTCGTGCTCGCACCTCACCTGGTCACCCCCATCTCCTCCAGGACAAGCCGCAGCGAACGCAGGGCGTAGTGGGTCCGCGACTTCACCGTGCCGGCCGGTACGCCCAGCCGGGCGGCCGCCTCGGCGACCGACCGACCCTGGTAGAAGCATTCCAGCAGCACGTCGCGGTGCTGACTGGACAGCCGGCTCAACGCCTCGGCGATCGTCCACGCCTCGACGGCGCGGTCGGCTTCGTCGCCGGTCGGCGGCGGCTCCGGAAGCACATCGGTGACCACCTCGCCGATCCGCGCGGACCGCCGCCGCCAGGCGTCGATGGCCAGGTTGCGGGCGGTGGTGAAGAGCCATGACCGCACCGTTCCGCGGGTCGGGTCGAGTGCCTCCGGGTGCCGCCACGCCCGCAGCAGCGTCTCCTGCACCAGGTCCTCGGCGCGTTGCCGGTCACCGTTGGTCAGCCGGAGGGCGTGGCCGAACAGGGCGTCGCCGTGTTCCTCCTGGAGCGCCTTGAGCAGCACCGCGTCCTGGTCCGTCACCTCGCCGCCCTCCTCGCCTTCCCACTGGGTCATACGTAGTGGGCGGTTGGGAGGTTCAAATTCGGCGCCGCCGGGAGGTGCTGTTTTCACTCCCTGGTGACGGTACCGCGACACAGCGCCGACATTCGGCTCGGTTCTGGCGGCCTAAATGGATACTGTCCGGCTTCGCCTGTTCACTATTGGTTAACTGGTTGGCTCCCTGGCGCTCATCCGACGCTTCTAGCGTCCGCGTGGGCACCCGACAGGTGCACGCATCCCCGAGGAGGCTCCTCCCCATGACCCACCAACCCCGACTGCTCCCGGTGCTCGGCGCCGCGGGACACGGCGGGCGTACCGCGATGACCTGCCTGTACCGCTGCGGTAACGCGTGCGACCACCCGGTGCCCAATACCTCTGACAACGCCTACTTCGGCGACGTCGTCCAGGCCGAAATGTCCCGCCGTGGGGTCATCCGCGCCGGCGCGGTGGGCGCGCTGGCGCTCGGTCTCGGCGGCGCCGTCACGGCTGCGACGCCGGCGGCGGCAGCCCCGTCCGGCGCCCCGGACCCGGTCCCCGGGACCACCGACTTCGGGCCGCCGTCGGGTCCGCGCGCCGGCGCGCTCGGTTTCAAGCCCATCCCGCCGAACCGCCTGGACACCCTGGTCGTGCCGAACGGCTACGACCACGCCGTGGTGCTGCGCTGGGGCGATCCCGTGCTGCCCGGTGCGCCGAAGCTGGACGTCCGGCGCCAGAGCGGCCGCTCCCAGTCGCAGCAGTTCGGCTACAACAACGACTTCGTGGCGGTGCTACCACTCGACCGGCACGGTCGACGCGCCCTGCTGGTGGTCAACCACGAGTACACCAACGAGAACCTCATGTTCCCCGGCTTCACCACCCTTGAGGCGTTGACCGTCGAGCAGATCAAGGTGGCGATGGCCGCCCACGGCATGTCGGTGGTGGAACTGGAACGGGTCGGCCGCACCGGCGGGTGGGCCGTCGTCGACTCCGGTCGGCGGCCGTACAACCGCCGGATCACCGCCCTGCAGACCCCGTTCCGCTTCACCGGCCCGGCGGCCGGCTCCGCCTGGCTACGGACGGCCGCCGACCCCAAGGGCCGCACCGCGATCGGCACGCTGAACAACTGCGCGGGCGGGGTCACCCCCTGGGGCACCGTGCTGTCCGGGGAGGAGAACTTCAACCAGTACTTCGTCGGCGGTGACAGCGCCACCGGCGACCTGCGGACCCGGTACGCCCGCTACGGCATCTCGGTGACCGCCCGCCACCCCGCGGAGAGCCGGCGGTGGGAACGGGCCCAGGAACGCTTCGACCTGGCCGTGCACCCCAACGAGGCGCACCGCTTCGGGTGGATCGTCGAGGTGGACCCGTACGACCCGCGGTCCACGCCGCGCAAGCACACCGCACTGGGCCGGTTCAAGCACGAGGGCGCCAACGTGACCATCGCCCGCGACGGCCGGGTGGTGGCCTACATGGGTGACGACGAACGGTTCGACTACCTCTACAAGTTCGTCTCGGACAAGCGGTACCGGCCCGGCCGTTCGCCGTCGGCCCGCCAGCACAACCTCACCCTGCTGGAGTCCGGCACGCTGTACGTGGCCCGGCTGGGCTTCACCAGCGCCGCCGAGATCGACGGCAGCGGCAAACTGCCCAGCGACGGCGCGTTCAACGGAACCGGCCAGTGGATCCGGCTGGTCAGCGGCACCCGGTCGTACGTGGACGGGATGACCGCCGAGGAGGTGTTGACCTTCACCCGGCTCGCCGGGGACCGGGTCGGGGCCACCAAGATGGACCGTCCCGAGGACGTGGAACCCAGCCCGCGCACCGGAAAGGTGTACGTGGCGCTGACCAACAACACCAACCGGGGAGTGGGCGCCAACGCGCCGGCCGACGAGGCCAACCCGCGCAACCGCAACAAGCACGGCCAGATCATGGAACTGGTGGAGACCGGCGGCGACAACGCGGCGGAGTCCTTCACCTGGTCCCTGCCGATCGTCTGCGGAGACCCCAACGACCCGTCGACCTACTTCGCCGGCTACGACCGGAAGCTGGTCTCGCCGATCTCGTGCCCGGACAACGTCGCCTTCGACACCGCCGGCAACCTGTGGATCTCCACTGACGGCAACGCCCTGGAAGGCGCCGTCGGCGGCAATGACGGGCTGTTCGCCACGGCGGTCGAAGGCCCGGAGCGGGGACACCTCAAGCAGTTCCTGACCGTGCCGTTCGGCGCGGAAACTTCGGGTCCGTTCATCACCGCGGACGACCGGTCGGTCTTCGTGGCGGTGCAGCACCCCGGCGAGGTGACCGGGGCGTCGCTGGAGACTCCGGCCTCGACCTGGCCGGATGGCGACTTTGCCAAGCCCGGCGTGGTCTGCGCCTGGCGCCTCGACGGCGGCCCGGTGGGCAGCTGATCGCGGCTGAGCCACAGCCGTGACCCGGCGGCCGGGCCGCGGCTGAGTGAACGGTCCCGCACCCACCCCCGCCCATGGCGGTGGGTGCGGGACCGGCACGGCGGGCTCAGCCGGGGGGACCACGCCCGTGGGTGGGTGGCGGGGCCGGCCCCGGTAGGGCGGGGGATGCGCCGGCCGGTCAGGGGCCGTCCGCCGACGCCATCGCCTCGGCGACCTCCCGGGCGGCGGCTATCAGTTTGGCCCGGATCACCCGGGCCGACGTCATCATCTCCGCCGCCGGTAACGCGCAGGCCAGCACCAGCCGGCGTTCCATGTCCCGGTCGGCCGTGACGATGACCGCCGCGCAGGCCACCCCGGGCCGGAACTGCCCGACCTCCAACTGCAACCCCCGGCGTTCGCCGGCGGCGAGGTCCGCCTCGAGCGCTTCGGGTTCGGTCAGGGTGGCGGCGGTGAACCCCCGCATCCCCCAGTCGCGCAGGTACCGGACCCGCTGCTCCGGGGTCAGCGTGGCCAGCAGCGCCTTGCCCAGCGCCGTGGCGTGGCTGCCCTCGTCGAAACCGGGTACGAGATCCTCCACGTACGGCGAGCGCGACCCCTCCGCCACCGCGGTGATCGCGATCCGGCCGGCGACGAACCGACCGAGGAAGTGGCTGTAGCCGGTGTCGATCGCCGCCCGGCGCAGCGCCTCGCCCACCGCGGCGGGGCCGCGGAACGCGGTGACCAGTTCCCGGTACCGGTCGGAGATCTCCAGCCCGACGATGTAGGTGCCGTCCTCGCGCCGGATGACATATCCCTCATAGGCCAGGGTGCGCACCAGGTGGTATGTCGTGGCCACGGTCAGCTCACAGCGGCGCGCGATCTGCTTGACCGTCAGACCGCGCGGCGCCCGTCCGACCGACTCGAGTACGCGCAGCGCCCGGGACACGCTGCGGATCAGGTCGGATGGTTCCGCCAGGGGGTCGCGCACAACACCTCCGCCGCCGTGGACTTACACCATATGAAAAAGACTCCTGGGACGGAATGCCCAATCGGATTGAGACCCAGACACGAACGATGGCGGTGGATGTGAGGAAGTCGACCTGGGACCCCTTCCACCAGCTGACATAGGCTTCGGCGCGATGCCCCCCATTGCGACGGCCCCACCTGTCCCGCCGAGCGCCGCGCGTCCGGTACGCGCCGCCGTCGGTGCCATCACCACCACCATCGCCTGCGTCATCCCGGTCTTCCTGGTCGGCGGCCTGGCCGTACAGATCGGGGCGGAGCTGGCATTCTCCCCCGCCGGCCTGGGGCTGGCCGTATCGGTCTACTTCGGTGTCAGCGCTGTCGCCTCCGTACCCGCCGGCAGGCTGGTGGAACGCTTCGGCCCGGCCGGGGTGGCGCGCGTCGCGATCGGGCTGTCCGCCGTCTCACTGCTGGCCATCGCGGTCGTCGCCCGGTCGCTGACCGGCCTGGTCAGCGTACTGGCGGTCAGCGCCGCCGCCAACGCGTTGGGCCAGCTTGCCAGCAACGCCGCCCTGGTACGGCACGTGCCGGCCCGCCGGCAGGGGCTGTCCTTCGGCGTGAAGCAGGCCGCCATCCCCGTCTCGACGCTGCTGGCCGGCGCCGCCGTGCCGGCGGTGGCGCTGACCCTGGGCTGGCGGTGGGCGTTCGTGGTCGCCGCGGTGGCGGCCGTGGCCGCGGTGCCGCTGGTGCCGGCCCAGGAGCGGGTCAGCAGCCGGGCCGCCCGCGACGCCGGCGGACGGGCCACCGCCGCGCTGGTGGTGCTGGGGGTGGCCGCGACGTTGGCGGCCGCCGCCGCCAACGCGCTCGGCACGTTCCTGGTCGACGCGTCGGTGACCCGGGGCATCTCCCCCGGCCCGGCGGGGCTCACCTTGACCCTGGGCAGCGTGGTCTGCGTCGCGGCCCGGGTCGCCGGTGGCTGGCAGGCCGACCGGTACCCGCGCCACCAGGTACGCGTCATCGCCGGGCTGCTGGCGGTCGGGGCCGTCGGGCTCGGACTGCTCGCGGTGCCCGGCACGGCGGCACTGATCGTCGGCGTGACGCTGGGGTTCGGCTTCGGCTGGGCGTGGCCCGGCCTGATGAACTTCGCCGTGGCCCGGCTGCACCCCCAGGCTCCGGCGGCGGCCACGTCGATCACCCAGACCGGGGTGTACGCCGGCGGTTGCGTCGGCCCACTGGTCCTGGGCACGGTCGCCGCGGGCGCCGGCTACCCGGCCATGTGGGCGTCCGCCGGGGTGGCGATGATGTTCGCCGTCGGCTTCATGCTGATCGGCAGCGCCATGCTGCGCCGGCACGCCGTGTCCGGCCCGCCCATCGCGTCGAGCTGACCCCACGGCGGCGGCCGGCCGGTGCCGAGCCCCACAGCGGGCCGGCCGGTGTCGAGCCCACGGCGGCTGGTCGGTGTCGGGTCGGCGGGGGTTACCCGGTGCGGTCGGCGATGAGGTCGCAGAGCGACTCCAGCGCCCGCCGTGGGGCTCCGTCCGGCAGCGGGGCGAGCCGGGAACGCGCCTCCTCGGCGTACATCCGGACCGTCTCACGGGCCCGCTTGAGCGCTGCGGACCCGCGCAGCAGCGCCAACGCCTCGGCGTGCAGGGCGTCGTCGGTGACCGGACCGGCCGCCAGGATCTCCCGCAGGCGCACCGCGGCGGGGTCGGTGTCGTCATCTGCCAGGGCGTACAGCACCGGGAGGGTCGGCACCCCCTCGCGCAGGTCGGTGCCGGGCGTCTTACCCGACTGCACTGACTCGGAGGCGATGTCGAGCAGGTCGTCGGAGAGCTGGAAGGCCGCGCCGATCGTTTCGCCGTACCCGGCCAGGGCCTCGACGTGCTCGGGCGACGCCCCGCCGAACATGCCGCCGAACCGCGCCGAGGTGGCGATCAACGAGCCGGTCTTCTCGGCCACCACCCGCAGGTAGTGCTCGATCGGGTCGTCGCCCGGGCGGGGGCCGACCGTTTCGGCGATCTGGCCGTGCACCAGCAGAGCGAAGGTCCGCGCCTGCAACCGCACCGCCTCCACCCCCAGGTCCGCGGCGATGTCCGCGGCGCGGGCGAACAGGTAGTCGCCGACCAGGATCGCCACCGAGTTGGTCCACCGGGAGTTGGCACTGGGCGCGCCGCGGCGGACCAAGGCCTCGTCCATGACGTCGTCGTGATACAGCGTCGCCAGGTGGGTGAGCTCCATCACCACCGCCGCCGGCACCACCATCGGCGACCGTGGGTCACCGAGCTCGGCCCCGAGGGCCACCAGCAGGGGACGGAACCGCTTGCCCCCGGCGTCGACCAGATGGCGGGCCGCCTCGGCCACCAGCGGATCGGCACTGGCCACACTGGTGCGTAGGCGCGTCTCGACCGCCGCCAGGGTGGCAGCCACGGAAGCCTGCACCGTAGGGTCGACGAAGTCGACACCGACAGAGGTCAGCCCGCCAGCGGTGCTCCCGCCGGTCCCGCTGTTATCCGTGCTCCCCACTGTGCCCACGATGCCACATCGGCTCCGCCCGGCCCGGCCCGGGGGCGCAACCAGTGACCCGCCCCGCACGGCCCCGCAATCGCGTCGCGGGGCCGCTGCCCACCGGCAACGGCCCCGCGTCGACCCGGATCGTCAGCGCACGAACTCCGCGGCACTG
>DASVVF010000381.1:0-8235 GCA_036386695.1 Catenuloplanes sp.
ACCAGCCGGCGCGGGAAACCATACGAAACGGACAGGGTTGCGGCGATGGCCGCGGTGACCAGGACGCCGGCCAGCACTGCCGGGACGAGGCGCCGGCGGGCCGGCCGATCGGCGTCCGCGCCCGGCCCGGGTTTCGGCCCCGGGTGGCGGCGCAGCACCGCGTCGAGCCAGAGTCCGACCATTGGGGTGGCCAGGACCAGCGCGTAGAGCAGCAACCGGTTGCCCCACGGCTGCCACTTGATCATCACGGGGTAGAGCAGGAGCGCGCCGGTGGCCGCCGCCGCGTACGCGCGCAGCACGGCGGGCCGGCGGGTGCCGAACCGGCCGGGGCGGGCCAGTGCCATCGTCAGCGCGATCAGGACCAGCGTTCCGGTGACGGGAAAGGCCACCCGGTCCTCGTCGGGATACCAGGCCGGCACCGGGAACCGGGTCGAGCCGAAGGTGATGGCCCGGTCCTGCGGGTCAACCCCGATCAGCCGGGCGAAGCCGCTGATCGCGGCGGCCGAACCGGCCCGCACCGGGGCGATCGGGGTGTCCAGTGCGGTGTGCGCCACCCGCAGCGCGTTGACCAGTGTGGCTGCCGGGTCGTGCCGTTGCATCGGGATGGACTCGCGCAGCCGCGGTGGGCCCAGGGGGTTGCCGAAGTCACCGGTGACCCGCAGCAGGAACGGCCCGACCACGGCCGCGCCGATGAGGACCACCGCCACGGACCCACCTACCACCCGCAACGCGGCGGTCGCCCTGTGTGGTCGGCTGCGCAGCGCCTGCCGGAGGCCGGCCACCCCCCAGAGCAACAGCATCGGCCCGACCCCGAGCAGTCCGGTGGTCTTGGTCACGGCGGTCAGGCCGGTGGCCGCGCCCAGCGCCAGCACCGTCCCCACCCGGCCGCCGGAGCGCATACCGTCCAGGGCCACCGTCGCCACGCAGCCGGTCCAGGCCGCGGCGACCAGATCCGTCTGGGTGCTGGTGGCCTGCATGACCACCATCGGTGTGGTGCCGAGGACGAACACGGTGATCAGTTGCGCCCGCCACCCCCCGCCGAGCTGGGCGGTGAGCCGGGAGGCGATCAGCAGGCAGCCGAGACCGGCGGCGAACTGCACCATGTTGTGCAGGGCGTCGCCGCCGGTCAGCAGGCGCAGATGGAGCAGCAGGTATTCGGCCCCCGGCGGGATCGTGACCTGCCGGTGGATGGCCGTGGGCCAGAAATCGAGGCTGCGCTGGGCAACCCAGTGCTCCACCTTGGGCAGGTGGTAGGTCTGCGAGTCGAAGTTGTTCGGCTCGGCCAGCAGCGCCACCACGAGTTCCGCGAGCACCAGGGCGCCGAGGAACCCGATCATGAGATGTCCGGTCCGTCCACCGGCCCGCCAACGCCGTAGCGCGTTGGCCCGAAGGCCGGCCCGGTCCGCCCGGCCCGGCCACCGGCGCGCGGCCAGGCCGGCGCTGGCGAGCAGGAAGAACAGCCAACCGAGGGCCATCGTGGGGGCGGTCAGCGCCTGCCGGGCGCCGGCCACCTCGACGAGCAGAACGGCGAAGACCCCGACGGCCAGCGCGGAGCGTACGGCCGCCAACCGCAACGGCGCGGTGGTGTGCGCACCGGGTCGGAGCGCTACCATCAGCAGCGGTACGGCAAGCGCCGGTGCAGTCAGGGAACAAATCCACCCACTCGGCATGGCGCGAAGTAAACACCCCTCCGAAACACCCGCCCCAGGCGGTCCCGCACCAATGGCTGGCCCCCACGGCGGACAACGATGCGGCTACGCTAGGGCCCAATCCCTCGTCTGCCTTTGGAGAATTCGCGTGAAGCTCTCGATCCTCATGCCCGTCTACAACGAGGAAGAACGCATCGCGGACGCCTTGAAGCAGGCGTTGGCTGTGGACTATCCCTGTGAAATCGAGCTGGTCGTCGTCGACGACGGCAGCCGTGACGGCACCGCGGAGGTCCTGGGCCGGGCCGACGACGCGCGCCTGCGGGTGATCACCCACCAACGCAATGCCGGTAAGGGCGCCGCGATCCGCACGGCGGTCGACGCCGCCGAGGGTGAGTACATGGTCATCCTCGACGCCGACCTGGAGTACGACCCGCAGGACATCCCGAAGCTGCTCAACCCCGTGCTGGACGGCCGGGCCACGGTGGTTTACGGGAACCGCACCTTCGGCAGCCACAGTGCGTACAGCTTCTGGTACGTGATCGGTAACAAGGCCGTGACCACCGCGGCGAACGTGCTGTTCAACTCGTACATCGGTGATCTTGAGACCTGCTTCAAGCTGCTCCCGGTCGCCCTCTACCGGTCCCTCGACGTGCGCTCGAAGGGTTTCGGCATGGAGGCCGAGGTCACCGGCAAGCTGCTGCGCCGCAAGGTCCGGCCGTACGAGGTCCCGATCAGCTACACCGCCCGTGGCCGCGAGGAAGGCAAGAAGATCACCTGGAAGGACGGCGTCGAAGCCCTGTGGATCCTCGGTCGGGAGCGCACCCGCCGGCCTACCGCAGGAAAGCGCTGATCGATCCGCGTAGGCCGGCCGCGTCGAGGCCGTGCCAGCGGGCATGATCTTCGGGTTGGCCGTACCGGCGCAGGTCGGTGCGGCCGACTCCCAGGGCGAGAAGTCGGTGCGGGCGGTCGCTGAGTCCTTCGTTGACCACCCGCGTCGACGTGCCGGCGAGATACGGCTCGACCAGGACCACGTCGCGTCCAGCGAGGGCTCGTAACCCAGCGACGTCAAATGGTCGCGGTGTGTTGGTATAGGCCACTGTCACGTCCAGGTCGTGCACCGCGGCCAGTGCCGGATCGAGCATCGGCCCGACGGCGATCACCAGCGGCGCTCCCGCGCCGCCGCGGCGGATCACCCGTAATCCACCCTCGGTGCCGTGGCCGTTCCGGTTCTCCTGGCTGGAGAGTCTGATGTAGACCCGGTCGTCGGTGCGGGCGGCCGCCCGAAGCAGCGGTGCCACCTCGTCGGGGTGGCCTGGCACGTGCACCCGCCAGCCGTCGAGGGTGTCCAGCAGGGCAACGTCGCCCGGCGAGAAGTGTGTGTAGCCCATCGACGACCCGTCGTACGAGGCTCCGACGCTGACCAGGACGGCACCGACGTCCTGATGCCCCAGGTCCAGCTTGAGCTGTTCGTACGCGCGGTCGACGACAAAGGTCGCGTAGGAGTGGACGATCGGCCGCATGCCGGTCAGGGCCAGCCCGCCGGCCACCCCGACCATGAGTTGTTCCCGGATGCCGACGTTGAGCACCCGGTCCGGGTGCCGGTCGAGCGCCGGCCGGAAGTTCGCCGCGGAGATGTCCGCCAACACCATCGCCGTGCGCGGGTCCTCGGCCAGCAGGGCGGTTGCGGTGGTGATGAAGCTGTCCCGCATCTTGCTACTCCTTCGGTTCCACGACGGCGACCACGACGTGCGGCCGGTCGGTCCGGTGACCGTTCAGCGCGTTCTCCAGGGCGTCCTGGTCCCTGCCGTCCACCGTGGACGCGGTCCAGCCGTTCACGGTGAAGCGACTCGCGATGCCGCCCGACGGCGGGCCGGGTTCGGCGGTGCCGGCCGTCGGGGGTCCGGGGGTCGATGACCCGAAGCCAGGGTCCGGCCAACCGTGGGTAGCCGACCGGTTGTCCACGACGATCGCGGTGAGCCCGGCCAGGCCCACCGCGCCGGCGTACGCGATGGCCTCGTGATTCGCGCCCTCGTCGAGTTCGGCGTCGCCGAGCAGCACGTACACCCGGGGGTCGGGGGAGCCGGGGGGCCGGCCGGGGCCGGTCAGGCCCTGCGCACGTATGCCCAGGGCCGTGCCGACGGCCAGCCCGAGGCCGTGCCCCAGGGACCCGGACCCGATTTCGACCCCCGGCACCAGGACGCGGTCCGGGTGGTGACCCAGCCGGCTGTCCGGCCCGGCCAGGTCGTCGAGCCAGTCGACGGGCAGGAAGCCCTTGGCGGCCAGCACCGCGTAGTACGCGGCCGGGCCGTGGCCCTTGGAGAGCAGGAAGCGGTCGCGATCGGGTGCGTCGACGGTGGCCGGGCTGACCCGCAGCACCCGGTCGTACAGCACCCACAGCACGTCCAACGTGGAATGTGCGCTCGGGGCGTGTTTCTCGTCGCCGGTGAGCCGGCTCAACAGGGCCGGCAGCTGCCCGGCTCCGCTGGTCATGGTCGCGGTAGCTGTCATGCGACTACTCTGCAACGTGAAGTGGACTTCAACTCAAGGGGTCGGGGGACCGGTATGCAAGAGGGGCTGACCATCGGCGAGATCGCCGCCCGCAGCGGGGTGGCGCCCTCCGCCCTGCGGTACTACGAGCGGCTGGGCCTGATCAGGGCGGCGCGCAACGGCGGCAACCAGCGCCGCTACGACCGGGGGGAGCTGCGGCGGATCGCCTTCATCCGGATCGCCCAACAGGTCGGCGTGTCACTGGAGGAGATCCGGGAGGCACTCGACTCGCTGCCGGAGAACCGTACGCCGACCCGCGCCGACTGGGCCCAGCTGTCGGCGCGCTGGCGCCGCCGCCTGGACGAGCGGATCTCGTTGCTGCAGCGCCTGCGGGACAACCTGACCGGCTGCATCGGCTGCGGCTGCCTGTCGTTGCAGCGTTGCCGGCTGACCAACCCCGGTGACCGTCTCGGCGCCGACGGCCCGGGTGCCCGCACCCTGCTCGCCCCGCCCACCGCGACCGGCCGCTGAACCGCCCACCTCGACCAGCGGCGTCGCCGGGCCGCCCTCGTCGACCGCGCGGAATCGCCCGGCTGACCAGCCGGTCACCGGGCCAGCAGGAGGACCTTGCCGAGGTGGTCGCTGGACTCGAGCAGGCGGTGCGCGTCGGCAGCCCGCGCCATCGGCAGCCGCCGGTCGACGATCGGGCGGATCCGCCCGGCGGCGACCAGCGGCCAGACCTGCCCGCGTACCCCGCGTACGATCCGGGTCTTGTCCGGCACTGACCGGGCCCGCAGCGTCGTCCCGGCGACCGTGGCCCGTTTGGCCATCAGCACCCCCAGGTTGAGCTCCCCCTTGCGGCCGCCCTGCAGGCCGATGATCACCAACCGGCCGCCGGTGGCGAGGGCCTCGACGTTGCGACCCAGGTACGGGCCGCCGATGATGTCCAGGATCACATCGGCCCCGTGTCCCCCGGTCGCCTCGCGGACCGCCGCGACGAAGTCGGCGGTCCCGTAGTCGACGGTGTGGGCCGCGCCCAGCTCCCGCAGGCGGTCATGCTTGACCGCGCGGGCGGTCGCGATCACGGTGGCGCCGAGCGCCACCCCCAGCTGGATGGCGAACGTACCGATCCCGCTGCCGCCGCCGTGTACCAGCAGCGTCTCGCCGGCCCTCAGGCCGGCCAGGTCGACGATGTTCGACCACACCGTGCACGCCACCTCCGGCAGCGCCGCCGCGTCCGGCAGGCTGACGCCGGGCGGCACCGGCAGCAGTTGCCCGGCCGGCACGGCCACCCGTTCGGCGTAGCCGCCGCCGGCCAGCAACGCGCACACCTCGTCGCCGACGCGGTGGTCGGCCACGTCGGCGCCGACCGCACTGACCACCCCCGAGCATTCCAGGCCAGGGTACGGCGGTGCGCCGGGCGGCGGCGGGTAGTGCCCCTGCCGCTGCAGCAGGTCCGCGCGGTTGACCGCCGAGGCCACCACGTCGACGACCACCTCGCCGGGGCCCGGTTCCGGGTCCGGCACCTGCCCCCACACGAGACTCTCGGGCCCACCGGGGTGCGGAATCGTGATCGCGTACATGGGCACAGTCTTCCGTGTCCCCGCCGCGCGCCGGACGCCCCGGGTCAAGATCGCCGGCCGCGGCGGATTGCCGTCGCTCCAACGACGGCGAACTTCCACAGCCGGCGGTCATGCGGCCGGGCCGGACCGTCAGGGGGTGAACCGGAAGTAGCAGGTCCGCTGGTAGTCGCCCCTGGCCACGTTGGGTTGGCTCTCCGGCCCGATCCCGCTGACGGCGTGGAACTTGTTCCCGACCGCCGGAATCCCGTCCAGCAGGGAGATACCGCCGGCCGGGAAGGGGACGATGGTGTTACGCGGGGTCGGACCGAACCGCGGAGTGAACAGCCGCAGGAAGAGGTTCTCCTGCGCGGAGACGATGGTGATGGTGCCCTCGGTGGTCCGCAACGCCGCCCAGTACGTGTTGGCGTGGTAGCCCTTGAACTCCGGGTAGTCGAAACCCGTCGCACCGGTGGCCGTGTTGTTGTACGCCTTCGTCCACACGTCCGGTGTGACCCCCCGCATCCGGTTCTTCCAGACCCGGAAAGGTCCGTGCCCCAACCAGGTGACCCCGCGTACCCGGGACTCCGGGTAGTCCAGGTTGACGCCGAGGAAGTCGTGGTCGCCGGTGCGGTTGTACCGGTAGTCGAGCCGCAGCCAACCGTTGGCGTCCAACCGCCACCGTACGGAGATCAGGTCACCGCTGTAGCCCGCCTGCACCACCCAGCCGGTGCCGTCGCGCTGGTGGGTCAGCCGGGTCAGCGTGGCCGTGCCGACGGACAGCGCCGGACCGTTGGCCAACGAGACCGGCACGCCGTCCCGGGTGACGGCGGTCAGCCGGCCGGTCGTCCTGCTGATCGACACGGTGGTGGTTTCCGCCGTCATGACCACGTCGTCCGGGGTCTCGGTGGCGGTCACCGCCGGCGCTCCCGGCGCCGGTACCACCAGGCGCCGGACGTGGTCGACGGCCTTCCTGATGGTCCAGGTCCAGGTGTTGAGCAGGCGCCCGGTCGGGTCGGTGACCGACACCCGCAACGCGTCGGCGTCCGACCAGTTCGCCGGTAGTCCCAGCGCCAGCACGCCGCCGGTCCCCGGCGCGACATCCGGACCGGCCACGGTGCCCTGCGCCGTCACGGTGTGCCCGGCGCCGGCGTCACCCGGGGCGGCGAACGTCACCAGCTGCCAGCCGAACCCGCACCGACTGAGGTTGGTGAAGTCGTACCGGTTCACGATCCTGACGGTGCCGTCGAAGCTGGCCGGGAACTTGGTGTTGTAGTAGTCGAGGTTCGTCAACTGGACCGGCGACCAGATGTCCCTGATCGTGGCGAAGCTGCCTTCCCTCTCCCGGTACGGTCCGACGATGCCGTCGGGAGCCTGGTTGCCGGCGGTGTCCAGCGCCCCACCCCTGTCGTCGCGGGCCACCGACTCGTCCACCAACGCCCAGATGAACCCGCCGGCCGAGCGCGGCATTGTTGACGGATTCGTCGGATGACTCCTTGCTGACCGTCACCTCGAGAAGGTTCTCCGCGCCGAGCAGCAGCTGCTCGGTCACGTCGTACCGGAAGCGATAGAAACCACCCTGGTGCCTGGGCCCGGCCGAAACGCCGTTCACCCGTACCTCGGTGTCCGTCATGGACCCCTCGAAGACGAGAAAGATCCGCTGGCCGGCCCAGGTGGCCGGTGGGGTGAAGGTGTGCCGGTACCGACCCTGCTCGCCGGGCACCATGGTGGGACCGTAGTTGTACGTTCCAAACCCGTGGAACTCCCAGTTGGACGGTGTGGGGATCGTGGCCCACACATCGCTTTTCCGGCCACTGGTGACCTGGAACGCCCAGTCCACCGGATGGTCGACGTCCGTACCGGTCAGGTAGATCGTTTCAGTGGCACCCCCGGGAAGGGCCGCCGCGGCCGGCTGGGCCGACCCGGGGCCGGCGGCGGTCAGCCCCGCCGCCCCGGCGCCAACGGCACCGATGGCAAGGAACTGGCGACGTTTCATGTCCATGGAGACCCTCCCGTCCGACCGGCCCGAATCGATGTTCCAGTAAGCCGCGCCCCGGCAGTCATTGACCCGCGTCGACGTACCCTAGCTGACCGACGCCCCGGCGGGCCGGACAGAGGTGGGATGTGTGTGCCCGACCGCCGGTCCGTGCGCCACGCGCGTCCGGCGCCGCCGGAGCCGGTGATCGCCGCCCGCCCGCGCGACGGCGTTCCGCCGAACCGGCCGCGTCGGGCGCCACGAAAGTCGATCCTCGCCAGCCCGGACCGGCGAGGATCGATACCGCGCCCGGCCGGCGCGACGGGCATGGCAAACTGAACACGCTGCGGATGAGACGTGGGCCGGGCCGGGAAACCGGACCAGGGGCCGCGGGTACGCCGCAGCTCAGGAGGGCTCGCCTAGTGGCCGATGGCGGCGGTCTTGAAAACCGCTAGGGGTGCAAGCTCCTCAAGGGTTCGAATCCCTTGCCCTCCGCTTAGTGATCAGCGAGAAGCCCCTCCGACCAGCGCGAACGCTGCCCGGAGGGGCTTTCTCGTCGTTGTCG
>DASVVF010000382.1:0-5383 GCA_036386695.1 Catenuloplanes sp.
CGCCCGGCAGCCGAGCGCCTGACGTTCCACGGCTTCGACGCGCCGCTGGAGATGGCCGGCCCGCCCAGCCCCGGGCCGTACCTGCGTCAGCTGCACGGCTACCTGGTGCGGCACCTCGGACCGGACGGGTTCCTGCACGGCCGCGTCGACCTTGACCACCTGCTCGGCGACGACGACCCCTGGAGCGACCCGGCGGCCCTGATGGACGCCGGCAGGTCCATCGGCGCCTCAACCCGGGCGGCGGCGCTGCGGGTCATCGCCGACGACCTGCTGACCGCGTCGCACGCCCAGGCGCCCCGCCTGGTGGCCGCGGAGTCGTTGAGCGAGTGGCAGCGCGCCCGGATCCACGGGATGACGGCGCTCGGGTTGCTCCGCTACCACGCGCAGGCTGCCGACCCGGTCCCCGCGGCCCGACGCACGTCACGGCTGCTGGCCGTCCGCGACGCCCTGATGGCCCAGAACCTGCTGGACATCCGCGCCCTCGAACAGCACCGGGGGGCCACGCTGGTCTTCGCGCACAACCGCCACCTGCAACGGCACCCCAGCACCTGGCGACTCGCGGAGCTGGACCTGGAGTGGTTCAGCGCCGGAGCCATTGTCGCGACGCAGGCCCCCGACCGCTACGCCGTGATCGCCGGCAGCCTCGGCGCGAGCGCCGCGCTGGGGCTGCGCCCGCCGCCCCCGGACACCTTCGAGGCCGCGATCGGAGCCCTCACCCCCGGCTGCGCCCTCATCGAGGCCACCCGCCTCGGCCCGCTGCTGCGCCAGCACGCCGGCGACCTGCGACCGCGCACCGACGGCACCGCCGAGCAGGGCTATTTCCCGCTGGACGCGGCGACGCTGCAGCACTGCGACGCTGTGCTGCATCTCGCCGTCGGTCCCCAGGGCCCCGATCGGGTCACCGGCGACTCCCGTGCGCGGCAGCCGGTCGACGATCAGCGGGGCGCGACGGCACCGGACCCGGCCGCGCTCGCCGAGCTGATCCTCGCGCTGCCCGAGGTCACGCAGGTGCGGGCCGACGAGCAGTCGGGCGCGCCGCAGTCGGCCTGGGGGGACCGGTTCTTCTACGTCGGGTCGGACCGCCGCCGACCGTTCGCCACCATCGTCGAGCATGACACCCCCGGCTTCGACGAGAGCTCCGATCTGGACCGACCGGGGATCTTCCGTCTCAACATCCAGGCCGGTCGCGACGAGTTCCAACACCGGTTCGGCTACCCGCCGGCGGAGTTCGCCAACCGCCGGGCGGAGCTGGACTTCACCCGCCTGGACGAGATCCTTCCGCACCCGGTCTACGGCATCCAGGGCTGGGCGTGCATTCTCAACCCCACCGGTGGACGGCTCCCGGACGTCGAGCTGCTCCTCGCCCACGCGCACCGCCGCACGGTCATCCGGCACCAACGCACAACCCGGTAGCTCGCCCAGCCGGGCCGGCCGGCCCCGGTCACAGGGTGGCCTGCCCGTCGAAGTCGGATGACGCCTCCCAGCGTTGCCACCACTCCTGCTCCGGCAGCTCGCCAGCGGCCTGTACGAAGGAGTCCAGGGCGGCGGCCACCACCTGGGGGGCGCCGATGGACGTGCCGGCGATGAGCCGGAGGACCTCGGCGCGCCGCTGCCGCATCACGGCGCCGATCAGCTCTTTCCCGTCGTCGGTGAGGGCCGCCCAGGTGGCCCGCCGGTCGTCCGGTCGGTGGAAACGCTGCACCAACCCACGGCGCACCAACCGGTCGCACGCCCGGCTGACCGTTGACGGAGTGATGTCGAGTTCCTCGGCGAGGTCGACCGCCCGCTGGGTCCGGCTGGCCAGCACGACGAGCATCCGGTACTGCGGGAGGGTGAGGTTGGCGTCGAGTCGGGCGATGGAACGTGCGGTCACGGCGACCATCGCCCGGCTGGCGGCCAGCAGCGCGACCACGACCTGCTCGGTGGCGTCGACCGGCCGCTCGGTGTCGCCCCGTCCAGCTGCCATGCCCCGATCATCGCAGGTGCGGCGGCGAGGTGGTCGACCAGCGGGCGACGCACCCCCAGCAGGGCGATGGACCACCCACCGAGCCCCGGTGACCAGCAGAGCACAGAAAGTTGCACGCTGGAAATGCTTGTATGGGTGAACGTATAGCGGGCCCGGGCCGTACCAATGGGCACGGCCGCGTCGGCGGCCGCGACCGGCGCGGTCGGCGGCGACCCACGCGGACGGTGAAGCGGATGGAGGCGGCATGACGGTAACTCGACGTCACCCGGTCAGGACAGCGCGCTGGGTGCTGACCGTCCTGGCGGCGACTGTTCTGGGCACCCTGTCCCACGCCGCCCCGGGCGCGGCCGCCCCGGCGGCCCCCACCCAGCTCAACGCCACCGACATGGCGCTGCTCAACGGCGTGCGGCTGGCCGGACTCTGGGAGATCCCCGCCGGGCAGATGGCCGCCGAGAAGGGCAACAACGCACGGGTACGCCAGATCGGCAACGAGATCGCGAAACAGCACGTGGAACTCGACGAACTCGTCGTCAAGGCGGCGAACAAACTCGGTGCCGAGATCCCGGCGGAGCCGACCGCCGACCAGAAGAAATGGCTGGGCGAGATGGAGGCCGCGTCGGGGGACCGGTTCGACCGGGTCTTCGTGGACCGCCTCCGCGCCGCGCACGGCAAAATCTTCCCGGTCATCGGAGCGGTGCGGGCCGCCACCCGCAACGCCGTCGTCCGGGCACTGGCCGACGAGACCACGATTTTCGTCATGAACCACATGAAGATGCTGGAAAGCACCGGGCTGGTCAAATACACGGAGCTGCCCCCGGCCGCCGTCCCGCCACCGTCGGACACGTCCGGCCTCGCGCTCGCGAGCGCCAACACCCTACCGGGGGTCGGCTTCAACCCGATCATCCTCTGGGGGGTACTGGCGACCGCCCTGGCCACGGTCGCGGTGACCGGGCTGCGCCTCAGGCGATCGAGATAGGCGCCACCCGGGCCAGCTTCGTGAACCAACACCGCCGTTTCCCCGTACTACTCTCCGTGCGCCGTTCTCGACTTCGTCACCGGGCTGCCGGGCTGCTCGCCGCAGCCGCGGCGGCACTCGCCCTGGTGCTCGCCACGGCCGGGCCGGCGGCCGCCGACGCGACGTTGGAATCCAGCAGCCCGCTCGACGGCGCGACCCTGGACGTCGCACCGCAGGCGGTGACGCTGACCTTCAACGAGGTCGTCCAGGCCCGGCTGGCCACCGTCGCGCTGACCGACGGCACCGGCGCCACGATCGCGGTCGCCAAGGCGTTCGCCGACCGGGCCACGGTGATCCAACCCCTGCCGGCCGATCTCGCCGCCGGGCGGTACACCGTCGCGTACCGGATCGTGTCCGCCGACGGCCACCCGGTGACCGGCCAGGTCCGCTTCACCCTCGGCTCGACCCGGCCGGCGGGTCAGGCCGCGCCCAGCGCAGCCGCCGCCGCACCCGACACGAACGCGGATCCGGTGATCGCCGCCGACCCGGTGGCCGCCCGAGAGGCACGGGCCGGGCAGGGCGCCGGGGCGCGGGCATGGCCCTGGGTGGCCGCGACGGCTGTCCTGCTGCTCGGCGTACCGGCGATCGCGATAGTTCGGCGGCGCCGACATGTCGGGTGACCCGATGGCGCCGCCGGCCGACGCGACGACTCCCCGGCACCCACTGCGCTGGCTGGCCGTCGCCGCCGGCTGCGTCGCGGTCATCGTCGGAGGATGGGCGCTGAGCACCGCGGGTGCGCTGGATCGCAACCCCGGTTGGACGGCGGACAGCGGACCGGTCATCGCCTGGGGTCTGCCCCTGGCCCGACTCCTGGCGCAGAGCTGCGCGGTCCTGACCATCGGTTTTCTGCTGGGGTGCCTGCTGTTCGCCCCGACCGGGCCCGACGGCGCGTTGTCGGCCGTGGCCCGTCGCCACGCCGGTCTCGCCGGGGCCACGGCCGGCGGGTGGGCCGTCGCCTCGTTCTGCCAGCTGTGGTTCACCGCGGCCGATCTGACCGGCGTCGGTGCGGCCGGCGTCCGGATCAGCGCCTTCACCGACATCGCCCAGTACACGCTGCAGGGCCGGGCTCTGCTCATCGCGATCGTGGCCGCCACCGCCGTGCAGCTGTGCCTACGGGTCGCGCGGCGCCCACCGGCCGCGCTGGCGGCCCTGCTGGTGGCGGTCGGCGGCACCCTGCCGTTCGCGTTCACCGGGCACGCCGCCACCTCCGGCGACCACAACACCGCCACCACCAGTCTCGCGGTGCACATCCTCGCCAGCTCGCTCTGGGTCGGCGGGCTGGTGGCGCTGCTCGGCCACGCCCGCTGGGATCCCACCGGTCTGCCGCGCGCCGCCCGCCGGTTCAGCGGCCTGGCCCTGCTCTGCTTCCTCGCCGTGGCCGGCACCGGCGCGCTCAACGCGTGGCTGCGGATGGGCTCGTTCGAGGCGCTGGTGACCAGCGACTACGGCCTGCTGGTGCAACTGAAGGCGCTCGCCCTGGTGGCGTTGGCCGCGGCCGGCTGGTGGCACCGGGAACGGACGTTGCCCGCAATGACCTCGCCGCTACCCGGCGAACGACGCCTGTTCCCCCGCTTCGCCGCCGCCGAAATCGTGGTCATGGCCGCCAGCCTGGCCCTGGCCACCGCGCTGGGCCGCTCGATACCGCCCCGGGTGCCCGGTACGGGCGGCCACAGCATCTCCGAGATGCTGCTCGGGTACGCGATGCCGGCGCCGCCCACCGTCGAGCGGTTGCTGTTCGACTGGCGCCCGGACCTGTTCTTCGCCGCCGGCTGCCTCGTCGCCGTCATCTGCTACCTGCTCGGGGTGAAACGCCTGCGGCAGACCCCGCCGGGGTGGCCGCTGCGGCGGACGCTGTGCTGGCTCGCCGGAGTGCTCCTGCTCGTGGCGGCCACCAGCAGCGGCCTGGCCCGCTACGGCCCCGTCCTGTTCAGCGTCCACCTGGGCCAGCACCTGCTCGTCGCCGTGGCCGCCCCGATCCTGCTGGTTCTCGGCGCGCCCGCGACGCTCGCCCGGCGGGCGTTGCCGGCCAGCCATGACGCCCGGTATCCCGGCGCGCGGGAATGGCTCAACGCCGCCCGGAGCAGCCGGGCAGCCCGGCTGCTCATCCGCCCACCAGTCGCCACGACGCTGTGGATCGCCGGAGCGTACGTGCCGTACGTCACCGGCGGTTACGAGTACGCCCTGCGCAACCACCCGGCCCACCTGGCGATGTACACCTTCTTCATCGCCTCCGGCTGCCTGTTCTTCGGCAGCCTGCTGCGCTCGGACGCGTCACCGTCGCGATCCGCGCAGCCGGCCCGCTGGGCCGGCCTGCTCGCCGCCCTGGTCGGGCACGCGGTGCTGGGCATCGTGGTGATCCGCACCAGTGATCCGTTCGCCGCCGCGTGGTTCGCCGAACTGCA
>DASVVF010000383.1:0-5600 GCA_036386695.1 Catenuloplanes sp.
CCAGGGTGGCCGGGGTCGGGCGGTGGGCGGCGGGTCGGGCCGGCCCCCGCCTGGTGGTGGCGGCGTTGCTGGTGGGTGGCGCCCTCACCGGCTGCGGGGTGCAGCCGACCGGGGTGGTTTCCGCCGGCGCTCCGGCGGAGGGGGTCAGACCACCGCCGAGTTACCGCTTTTTCGTGATCGGGGAGCGGATCCGGCCGATGCCCTCGGACCCGGAGCTGGAGCGGACGCTGATCGACGAGCTGCTCGGTGGCCGGCCCGTCGGGGTCAATCTCGACCAGCTCTCGCCCGAAGCGCGGTTGTCGGTGGCGATCGGGGAGTTGGCGCGCGGACCGGGCGCCGCGGAGAAGAAGCTGGGGGCGAGCACCGCCGTGCCGCGCACCAAGGCGATCAAGGTGGTGACGGCGGGCGGCGGGGTCAGCGTCACCATGCCCGGCGCCGCTCCGCAGCGGTTGTCGCCGCTGGCGGCGGCGCAGATCTCCTGCACGGTCACCAGTGTGCGGCGCGCGGCGGTCGCCGGCTGGGTGGGCCAGATCGACGTGGCCGACGGCCTGGGCGGGCAGCGTTCGCTCCCCCCGTGTCCGGAGGCCGACCTGGCGGCGCTGCCCGTGGGCGGGGAGCGGGCCCGCGGCTGACCCCGGGGGCGTCACGGGCACGCGGGGGGGGCGGGGTGGGGGGCGCCGCCAGCGACGGGTCCGGGGGGCGTCCGGTCGCGGGTCGTCACGATCCGATAACGCGATCGGTACATCTTGACCCGGAGTCGTGGCCGGACATACGTTAACCGCGTCCCACTATGAAACGTTTCATAGCTCGGAGTTATCGTGGTCGACGTAGCTCACCCACCCGGCCCGCTGCTCACGCTCACCGGCGTCAGCAAGGCGTTCGGAGCGGTCGCCGCGCTGGACGACGTGCGGTTGGCGTTGTACCCCGGTGAGGCGCACGCCCTGGTCGGGGAGAACGGGGCCGGCAAGTCGACCCTGGTGAAGATCCTGGCCGGGGCCCATCGGCCGGACGCCGGCACCCTGACGCTGGCCGGCCGGCCGCTGGTGCTGACCGGCCCGGCCGACGCCCGCGCCGCCGGCGTCGCCGTCATCTACCAGGAACCCACCCTCTTCCCGGACCTGAGCGTGGCGGAGAACATCTTCGTGGGCCGCCAGCCGCTGCGCGGCCTGCGCCGCATCGACGCGGCGGCGATGCGCGAGCGGGCCCGACGGCTTTTCGAGCGCCTCGGCGTACCGCTGGACCCGGACCGGCCGGCCCGCGGACTGTCCATCGCCGATCAGCAGCTCGTGGAGATCGCCAAGGCGTTGTCGTTCGACGCCCGGGTGCTGGTGATGGACGAGCCCACCGCGGCACTGTCCGGGGTCGAGGTGCAGCGGCTGTTCGCGGTGACCCGCGCGGTACGCGACGCGGGCGCCGCCGTGCTGTTCATCTCGCACCGCTTCGACGAGGTCTTCGCCCTGTGTCAGCGGATCACGGTGATGCGCGACGGCCGGTGGGTGTCCACCGACCGCACCGACGCGCTGACCGTCGACGAGGTGGTTCGCCGGATGGTCGGCCGGGAGGTGGCGGCCCTGTTCCCGAAGGCGGACAGCGTCGCCGGGGACGTGGCGTTGCGGGTGCGCGACCTGACCCGCCGGGGGGTCTTCACCGACATCGGCTTCGACGTGCGCGCGGGTGAGATCGTGGCGCTGGCCGGGCTGGTCGGCGCCGGACGCAGCGAGGTCATCCGGGCGGTGTTCGGCATCGACCGGTACGAGCGCGGCACGGTGTCGGTCGACGGGCGACCGTTGCCCCCGGGCCGCCCGGCGGCGGCCATCGCCGCCGGGCTGGCCCTGGTGCCCGAGGACCGCCGGCAGCAGGGGCTGGGGATGGAACTGTCGGTGCAACGCAACACCACCCTGGTACGCCGGGGGGCGCTGAGCCGCTGGGGGCTGCTGCTCGGGGGCCGCGAACGCGCGGCGGCGCGCGCCTGGACCGACCGGCTGCGGGTGAAGGTGGCCCAGCTGTCCCACCCCGTGTCCACTTTGTCCGGTGGCAACCAGCAGAAGGTGGTGCTGGCCAAGTGGCTGTCCACCCGGCCGAGGGTGCTGATCGTGGACGAGCCGACCCGCGGCATCGACGTGGGCACCAAGGCCGAGGTGCACCGGCTGCTTTCCGAGCTGGCCGGTGCGGGCGTCGCGGTGCTGATGGTCTCCAGCGAACTGCCCGAGGTGCTCGGCATGGCCGACCGGGTGCTGGTGATGCACGGCGGCCGGCTGGTCGACGACATCCCGCGGGCCCGCGCCACCGAGGAGACGGTGATGTGGGCGGCGACCGGGCAGCGCGGTCCCGCCGAGCCGGCCGGGGCGAACCAGTGAGGGCCACCGACCTGCCCGCCGGGGCCGCACCCGGCACCAACGGCGCGCCGCCGGCCGAGCCGGCCGGCCACGGCGGCGGCGCGGCCCGGTTCACCAGCCGGCTGCTGCTGGTCCGGGAGTTGGGCATCCTGCTCGCGTTGGTGCTCCTGGTGGCCGGCACCGCGGCGGCCAATCCACGGTTCCTGTCCGCGCAGAGCGTCAAGGACCTGCTGCTGGGCTCCACGATCCTGGCGATCCTGGCGGTCGGGCAGACCATCGTGGTGATCACCCGCAATGTGGACCTGTCGGTGGGATCGGTGCTCGGGCTGGCCGCGTTCGCCACCGGGACGCTGTTCGCCGCCGTGCCGGATCTGCCGCTGGCGGTGGCGCTGCTGCCGGGTGTCCTGCTCGGGGCGGCCTGCGGCGCGGTCAACGGCGCGCTGATCGCGGCAGCCCGGGTGCCGGCCCTGGTGGTCACCCTCGGCACCCTGTACGTGTTCCGGGGCATCGACTACACCTGGGCGACCGGCCGTCAGATCAACGCCGCCGACATGCCCGCCGGCTTCCTGCGGATGGGCACCGCCACCGTGCTCGGGCTGCCCGTGCTGACCCTGTTCGCGGTGGCGGTGCTCGTCGCCGCCGGGTTCTGCCTGCGCTCCTACCGCAGCGGGCGGGAGCTGTACGCCATCGGCTCCAACCCGGACGCCGCCCGGCTGTCCGGCATCCCGGTCGGCCGGCGGGTCTTCGCCGCGTTCGTCGCCAGCGGCGCCCTGGCCGGCCTGGCCGGGGTGCTCTACGCGGCCCGGTTCGGCACGTTGGACGCCAATGCCGGGCTGGGTCTGGAACTCAACGTGGTGGCCGCGGTCGTGGTCGGCGGCGTCGCCATCTTCGGCGGCAGCGGCTCGGTGTACGGCGCCGCGCTCGGCGCGGTCCTGCTCACCACCATCGGTAGCGCCCTGCCGGTGCTCGGCATCACCCCCTTCTGGCAACGCGCCGCCGTGGGCACCCTCATCCTGGCCGCCATCGGCCTGGACCGGGCCCTGGCGGTGCGGGTCGCCCGACGACTGCGAGGGACCCGGATCCATGGCGAGTGAGCGACTGTCCGCCGGCGCGCCGGCGGCCCCCCGGCCGCGGTGGCGATCCGTCGCCGGGTCGTGGGAGGTGATCCTGCTGGTGGCGCTGGCCGGGGTGATCCTGGGCGGTGGCCTGGCCGTCGAGCAGGTCGGCACCCCCCGGTTCTGGCGCTTCGTGGTGCTGGAGATGATCCCGATCGCCCTGATCGCCCTGCCGATGACGCTGGTGGTGATCACCGGGGAGATCGACCTGTCGGTGGCCAGCACGCTGGGCCTGACCTGTGCGGTGATCGGCCAGCTGTGGTCGGTCGGGGTGGTCTCGCTGCCGGTGCTGATCGTGGTCAGCCTGCTGGTCGGAGCGGTGCTCGGGGCCGTCAACGGGCTGTTCGTGGCGGTCTTCGGGCTGCCGTCGTTGGCCGTCACCATCGGCACCCTGGCCCTCTACCGGGGGCTGGCGTACGTCGTGCTGGGCGACCGCGCCGTGGCGGACTACCCGCTCGAGTGGACCCGGCGGGCCGTCACGCCGATCCCGGGCACCGTCATCCCGTGGGCGATCCTGGTCGTCGCCGCGCTGGCCGTGGCCTTCGGCGTGGTGCTGCACGCCACCCCGATCGGGCGGGGCCTGTACGCGATGGGAAACAACACCGAAGGGGCCCGCTACGCGGGCCTGTCGGTGGCCCGGACAAAGTTCTGGCTGTTCGTCCTGACCGGCGCGGTGTCGGCGCTGGCCGGGGTGTTCTGGACCTTCCGGTTCGCCAGCGCCCGGGCCGACAACGGCACCGGGCTGGAGTTGTCGGTCATCGCCGCCGTCCTGCTCGGCGGTGTCTCGATCTTCGGCGGGCGCGGCGGTCTGCTGGGCGTGCTGACGGCGGTGCTCCTGCTGGGCACCTTGCGCAACGCGTTGCAGTTGGCGAACGTCCCGGCCAACGCGCTGACCATCGTCACCGGCTCGCTGCTGATCGTTTCCGTGGTCGGGCCCAACCTCGTCGGGATGGCCCGGGAACGGCTGCGCCGCCGACGAACCACCACACCGTCCGCCGCCGCGCCCTGAGCGCCGCGCACCGCCGGCGACCGGGAGCCGACCGCGCCCGGTGACCCGGCCCCGGCACCTGACAGCGAACGTTCATCCAGAGAGGAACCGCCATGAAAGGTCCTACCCGGTCCCGCCTGCTCCCGAGCGCGTTACTGACCCTCCTGGTGCTGGCCACGGCCGCCTGCGCCGAGGACACCGCCACGCCGCCCACCGGCGGTGGCAGCAGCGGCGCCCCGGCCGCCGGCGCCACCATGAAGGAGGGGCTGACCATCGCCTTCCTGCCCAAGCAGGTCAACAACCCGTACTTCACCGCCTCGGACAACGGCGGCAAGGCCGCGGTCGAGGAGTTCAAGGGCAAGTACAGCGAGACCGGCCCGTCGGAGGCCAGCCCGGCGGCCCAGGTCAGCTACATCAACACGCTCTCGCAGCAGGGCACCAACGTCATCGTGGTGTCGGCCAACGACAAGGACGCGATCTGCGGTGCGCTCACCGAGGCCCGGACCGCCGGCGCCAAGGTGGTGACCTTCGACTCGGACACCAAGCCGGAGTGCCGGGACGTCTTCGTCAACCAGGCCACCGCCGAGGGGATCGCCAGGTCCCAGGTGAAGCTGATCTCCGACGCGGTGGGCCCCGAGGGGGGCAAGATCGCGGTGCTGTCCGCCACCGCGAACGCCACCAACCAGAACGCCTGGATCGAGATGATGAAGACCGAGCTGCGGCAGCCGCAGTACGCGAAACTACAGCTGGTGGCGACCGTCTACGGCGACGACGACGACCAGAAGTCGTTCCAGGAGGCCCAGGGCCTGCTCGCCAAGTACCCGGACCTCAAGGGCATCATCTCCCCCACCACCGTCGGGGTGGCGGCGGCGGCCCGCTATCTGTCCAGCTCGGCCTACAAGGGCAAGGTGCAGCTGACCGGCCTGGGCACCCCGAACCAGATGAGGGCGTTCGTCAAGGACGGCACCTGTAAGGCGTTCGCGCTGTGGAACCCGGCGGACCTCGGTTACCTGGCCGCGTACGCCGGCGGGGCACTGGCCTCCGGCATGATCACCGGCAAGGAGGGGGAGAAGTTCACGGCCGGCAAGCTCGGTGAGTTCACCGTCGGCAAGAACGGCGAGGTGCTGCTCGGCGAGCCGTTCACCTTCAACGCCGGCAACG
>DASVVF010000384.1:0-7395 GCA_036386695.1 Catenuloplanes sp.
GCCGGCCGGGCTGAGCGGGCCGGCGCTGGGCGAGGCGCTGGTCCGGGTCGGGCTGGAAGTCGAACGGGTCTCCTCGCCGGCCGACGGGGTCAGCGGCCCGTTGCTCATCGGCCGGGTCAGCTCGATCGAGGAACTCACCGGCTTCAAGAAGCCGATCCGGTTCTGCCGGGTCGACGTCGGCGCCGCCAACGGCACCGGCGAACCGCAGGAGATCGTCTGCGGGGCGACCAACTTCGCCGTCGGCGACCCGGTCGTGGTGATCCTGCCCGGCGGCGTACTGCCCGGCGGGTTCGCCATCGGGGCGCGTAAGACCTACGGTCGCAACTCGGCCGGCATGATCTGCTCCGCCCGCGAGCTGGGCATCAGCGACGAGCACGCTGGCATCATCGTCCTGCCGGCCGAGGTGACCGCGGCGCCGGGTGACGACGCCCGGCCGGTCGTCGGCCTCGACGACGTGGTGTTGGAGTTGGAGATCACCCCGGACCGGGGGTACGCGATGAGTGCGCGCGGCATCGCCCGCGAGCTGTCGCACGCCTTCGGGGTGCCGTTCCGCGACCCGGGTCTGGCGGCGGCGCCCGGCGCGACCGCCGAGCCGGCGTACCCGGTGCGGGTGCGCGACACCGTCGGCTGCGACCGGTTCGCCGCCCGGGTGGTGCGCGGGGTCGACCCGTCGGCCGCGTCGCCGCAGTGGTTGCGGCGCCGGTTGACCACGGCCGGGGTGCGGACCATCTCGCTGCCGGTGGACATCACCAACTACGTGATGCTCGAGCTGGGTCAGCCGATGCACGCCTTCGACCTCAACCTGCTGCGCGGCCCGCTGGTGGTGCGCCGGGCGAGGCCGGGTGAGAAGCTCACCACCCTGGACGGGGTGACCCGCGTCCTGGACGCCGAGGACATGGTCATCTGCGACACCGGCCTGCCCGGCGGCGAAGCCGGACCGCCCCCCGGTGACGGTGACGGCGTGGCCATCTCGCTGGCCGCGGTGATGGGCGGCGAGACCAGCGAGGTGCAACCGGACACCACCGACGTGTTGTTCGAGGCGGCCCACTGGGACCCTGTCATGGTCGGGCGGACCGCCCGCCGGCACCGGCTGTTCAGCGAGGCGGCAAAGCGCTGGGAACGCGGCGTGGACCCGGCGCTCGCCCTGGTCGCCCTGGACCGGGCGGTCGCCCTGCTCACCACCCACGGTGGCGGTGTCGCCGACGACACGGTCCTGGACATCGACCATGTCCGCGCGCCGGCACCGGTGACGATGCCCGTCGACCTGCCGGCCCGCCGGATCGGTGTCGACTACCCGCCGGCGCGGGTGGTCGAGCTGCTCGCGCTGATCGGCTGCCGCGTCGAGGGCACCGGCCCGCTGGTGGTCACCCCGCCCAGCTGGCGGCCCGACCTGACCGACCCGGCGGACCTGGTGGAAGAGGTCGCCCGGCTGGCCGGCTACGACACCATCCCGGGCGCGTTGCCGCCGGCCCCCGCCGGCCGGGGCTGGACCGCCGGGCAGCGGCGCCGCCGGTCGGTGGCCCGGTCGTTGGCCGAGGCCGGGTACGTCGAAGTGCTGTCGTACCCGTTCGTCTCCGTCGGTGTGCACGACCAGTTCGGCCTGGCCGACGACGACCCCCGGCGCGGCGCGGTGCGGCTGGCCAACCCGCTGTCCGAAGAGGAACCCCAGCTGCGCACCTCGCTGTTGCCGCCGCTGCTCGGCGCGCTGCGGCGCAACCTCGGTCGCGGGCACCGCGACCTGACCCTGTACGAGCTGGGTGTGGTCTTCCAGCCGGGCGCCGCCGACGGCAGGGCGCCGGCGATGGGGGTGAGCGACCGGCCCAGCGAAGCGGACTGGGCGGCCGCGAACGAGATCGTGCCCGCCCAGCCGTGGCATGTCGCCGCCGTGCTGGCCGGCGAGTTCGAACCGGCGGGGTGGTGGGGGGCCGGCCGGCCGGCCGGTTGGGCCGACGCGGTCCAGGCCGCCCGTACCGTGCTGGCGGCCGCCGGTATCCCGGCCGAGCGCGCCGAGGTGCGGGCCGCTGAGCAGGCCCCGTGGCACCCGGGCCGGTGTGCCGAGTTCCTGGTCGACGACGTCGTCGTGGGCCACGCGGGGGAGCTGCACCCCGCGGTGCTCTCGGCGCTGGAGCTGCCCCGGCGCACCTGCGCGATGGAGCTCGACCTCGACGCGCTGCCGGCCGCGCCGGTCGTCGCGGCGCCGCGGATCTCCGGGTTCCCGCCGGCCCTGATCGACGTGGCGCTGGTCGTCGACGCCGAGGTGCCGGCCGCCGAGGTGCACGCGGCGTTGGCCGCCGGCGCCGGCGACCTGCTCGAGGCGGTCCGGCTCTTCGACGTGTACGCCTCCGAGCAGCTCGGCGCGGGCCGCAAGTCGCTGGCGTACAAGCTGACCTTCCGGGCACCCGACCGCACCCTGACCGTCGACGAGGCGGTGGCCGCGCGCGACGCCGCGGTCAACGAGGCGGCCCGGCGGGTCGGCGCCACCCTGCGCGGCGCCTGAGGCGTAGGCAAGGGCACCGTCGTGGCGGGTAGCACGGTGCCCTTGCCACACTCGACCGTCTGCGCGCGACCTTCCGCAGGAAGACCGGCGACCGCGAGCCCCGAACCTCCCTTTTCATCGATGTCCTGGTATATAAAGACTGTCGTGGACGATGAGGCCCGGGGGCCGCACGTCATGCCCGCGACGGCAGGCGTGCGATTCGGCGTCCTGGGGCAGGTGCGGGTCGACACCGCGCGAGGGCCGTTGCCGCTATCAGGCCCGCGGGAGCGGAAGATCGTGGCGGTGTTGCTGGTTGGTCGCGGCGCCGTGGTCACACTCGACCATCTGATCAACGCGGTGTGGGACGAGCGGATGCCGGTCACCGCCAGGCGGCAGGTGCAGAACTGTGTATCGGCGCTGCGCCGGCAACTCGTGGCCCACGGTGGCGGTCGGGGCGTGATCCTGGCCGACGGCCCTGGTTACCGGATCCGGCTGTCATCGCGCGAACTGGATCTGGACCTGTTCGACACGCACGTCGCGACCGGACGCAGCCTTGCGCTGGCCGGGGATCACGAGCGGGCCGTCACGCAGCTGCGGGCCGCGCTGGATCTGTGGCGGGGCCCGGCACTCGCCGGCCTCGACGGCCGGATCATCGAGTCCACGGCGGCCCGACTGGAGGAGCAACGGCTTGCCGTGATCGAGGAATGTATCGATCTTGAGCTGTCGTTGGGCCGGCACCGGGAGGTCATCGCCGAGCTGATGGGGCTGGTAGCGGACCAGCCGTTGCGCGAACGCCTGGTCGGCCAGTTGATGCTCGCGTTGTACCGCTCCGGCAGGCAGGCCGATGCCCTTCGACGCTATGTCGACACCCGCGCGATCCTGCACGAGGAGCTCGGTGTGGACCCGGGCCGGCGGCTCCAGGAATTGCATTGTTCGATTCTCACCGCCGACGATGGGCTGCTGCCCGGCGCTGCCGAAGCGGTTACCACGGGCGGCGCCGACCCGGTCGCCCGGGACACCCGCGCCGTCGTGCCGGCGCAGACGCCGATGGGTGTCGCGCATTTCGTCGGTCGGACCAGGCAGCTCAAGGAGCTGGACGAGTTGCTGTCCACCGACTCGACCGTCGGCATCTGCGTCGTCGCCGGCATGGCCGGCGTCGGAAAGACGACGCTGGCGGTGCACTGGGCTCATCGGGTTTCCGGCCGGTTCCCCGACGGTCAGGTCTATCTGAACCTGCGGGGACACGGGCCGAACGGGTCGACGATGACCGCGGGGGAGGCCCTGCGCGGCCTGCTCAGTGCCCTCGCGGTGCCGCCGGCCAGCATGCCCACCAGCATCGACGCGCAGGCCGGCCTGTACCGCAGTCTGATCGCTGCCCGGCGGCTACTGATCGTTCTGGACAACGCCGGCAGCGTCGAGCAGATCGGCCCGCTGCTACCCGGCGCGCCGAGCAGTCTGGTACTGGTCACCAGCCGTAGCCGCCTTCCCGACCTGCTCGCTGGTGGCGCCGCGAGCCTCGTCCTGCTCGACCCGTTGCCGCCCGGCGAGGCCCAGCGACTCCTGGCACAGCGGCTGGGGCAGGAGCGGACGGCCGCGGAGCCCAGCGCGGTCCGGGAGATCATCGGCCGGTGCGCCGGGCTCCCGCTCGCGCTCGCCCTCGTCGCGGCGAGGGCCACGGCCAACCCCACCTTCCCCCTGCGGGCCGTCGCCGACGGCCTGGCCGAGCCGGGCCGGGGGCTGGACGCGTTCACCGACGGCGGATCCACGGTGGACGTCCGGGCGACCTTCTCCTGGTCGTACCGGCAGCTCAGCGCAGCCGCCGCGCGGCTGTTCCGGTGGCTGGGGCTGCACTTCGGCCCGGACCTCACCGCCCCGGCCGCCGCCAGCCTCGCCGGCGAGCCCCTGCGGGAGGTCCGGCTGGCGTTGGCCGAGTTGACCGCCGCGCACCTGACCACCGAAAATCTTCCCGGCCGGTACGGAATGCACGACCTGCTCCGCGCCTACGCGGCCGAACTGGTGCGGGTCGAGGTCGACGAGGCGGAACGGCTGGCCGCGACCCAACGGCTCTTGGATCACTACCTGCACAGCGCCTATCGCGCGGACCGTACGTTGCATGAGCACCGGCACCCGATCACACCGCTGGCACCTCAACCGGCGGTCCACCCCGAGCGGCTCGACGGCCGGGACGAGGCACTCGCCTGGTTCACCGCCGAGCACCCCGTCCTGCTGGCCGCCGTGCGCGGCGCGGTGGCCGTCGGCCTGGACCAACACGCCTGGCAGCTCGGTTGGGCACTGGCGACGTTCCACGATTTCCGTGGCGCGTGCGGGGACTGGGTAGCGACCCAACGCATCGCGCTGGGAGCGGCGCAGCGGCTCGGCGACCCGATCGGTCAGGCCCACGCCCATCGTGGCCTCGGCCGGGCGAATCTGCGCCTGGGCCGCGCCGCCGAGGCCCTGGACCACCTGCGGTCCGCGTTGGACCACTTCGCCGACCTGCATGACGCCGTCGGTCAGGCCCGTACCCACCTGGACCTGGCCTGGAGCGCCGATGCGGAAGACGACCACGGGCGGGCTCTGGACCACCACCGGCAGGCCCTGGAACACTTCCGGGCCGCCGGACACCTGCCCGGCCAGGCGGACGCGATGATCGGCATCGGCAGGAACGCCACCCTGCTCGGCGACCACGACCATGGTCTGGCCGTCTGCCGTCAGGCGGTAGAGCTGTCGCAGCGGATCGGCCAGCGGCACAGCGAGGCGGGCGCCTGGGACGGCCTCGGCTGCACGTACCACCATCTCGGTGATCATGGGCAGGCTGCCGGATGTCACCGTCGAGCCCACACGCTGTTCCGTACCGCCGGGGCCCGGTTCTGCGAGGCGTGGGCGTTGGTGCACCTCGGCGACGCACAGCAGGCTGGCGGCGACGTCGCCGCCGCCCGTAGCGTCTGGCGCAGTGCCGCGGACATCCTGGACGACCTGATGCACCCGGACTCGGTGCGGGTGCGCGAACGCCTCCGGCGATGACCCCCGTCGCTGCCGTCGCCGCGCGATGTCGCCACCCGCGGAGCTTGTCCGCCACCGGGGCGGACATGCTCCGGTGGATGGCCTAGAGCGGTCTGGTGCAGTCGTTCTGCACCGCTGGTACCGCGGCCAGTTCATCCGCGCGGACGAAGCCCGCGGTGAGCGGACCGTTCTGCTGGTTGACATGGGACACGGTGAGGTGCCAATCGACACCGTTGATCGCGATGTAGCAGAAGTGCCGGAGAATGTGGTTGGCGGTGGTTCTGCCGGTCTCCCCGCACGCCGTGTACGGACACAGTCGTTGAGTCACCCTCCCCCCGGCGGCCTGTGCCACGCCGCCGGTGTCGCATGAGTCGCGCTGCGCCGTGGTCGAGGCCAGGAGTTCCCGGTGCAGGAATCCGGTGCGCTCCGCCGCCCCTCTGCGGGTCGTCCGGTTGTAGATCAGGTTCTTCGCGACGCCGTTTGTCGTGACCCGGCACACGTCGGTGAGCGGATCGGTCGTGCGCGCGTCCCCGACCCGGGTCTGTAACCGCGAACATCGCGCCCCGTCGGACTAGGTGATGCATGGTTCCTCCAGCCGCTGGTGGCATCAAGCCCGGGGACCATAAGCCGCGACCTTCATCGATCCCGCGCCGTGCCGTTCATCGAGTCGGCATCGCCGCGGGTCATCAGCGACGCCCGGCGGCGACGTTGTGGTTCGTCGGCGCCGAACGGCCAGGTGAGTTACCGAACGGCCACCCCCGCGCACGACTCGGTGAATGGCGTTGCGCCCCGCCGGTCCGGGTTGCTAGTGTCATTGCATATTCATGCGGAGGTCAGTATGGGGATTCAGGTAGCGGTTGCCGGGGCGAGTGGGTACGCCGGTGGTGAGCTGCTGCGTCTGATCGCCGGGCACCCCGAGCTGGACCTGGTGGTCGCCACCGCGCACAGCCGGGCCGGTGAGCCGGTCGCCGCCGTCCATCCGCAGCTCGTCGGCCTGGACCTGACCCTGTCGGCGACGGACCCGGACGCGCTGGCGCGGGCGGACCTGGTCTTCCTGGCCCTGCCGCACGGCGAGTCGGCCGCGCTGGCGGCTCAGCTGCCGGACACCGTCCGGGTGGTCGACCTGGGCGCCGACCACCGGCTCACCGACGCCGACGCCTGGAGCCGCTACTACGGCGGCACCCACGCGGGCGCCTGGACGTACGGCCTGCCGGAGCTGCCCGGGCAGCGCGCCGCCATCGCCGGCGCCACCCGGGTCGCGGCCACCGGCTGCTACGCGGTGGCGACCACCCTGGCCCTGGCCCCGCTGATCGCGGCCGGCGTCGCGTCGGCCGACGACGTGGTGGTGGTCGCCGCGTCGGGCACCTCCGGCGCGGGGCGGGCCGCCAAGGTAAACCTGCTCGGCAGCGAGGTGATGGGCGACCTCACGGCGTACAAGGTCGGCGCCCACCAGCACGTGCCGGAGATCAAGCAGGCCACCGGCGCCCGGAGCCTGTCGTTGACGCCGGTGCTCGCGCCGATGCCGCGGGGCATCCTGGCCACCGTGACGGCCCGCCCGACCGGCGGCGCGCATCCGCGCGTGGTGTTGGCCGAGGCGTACGCCGACGCCCCGTTCGTGCATCTGCTGCCCGAGGGTGTCTGGCCGCACACCGGTGCGACGGCCGGTTCGAACTCCTGCCACCTGCAGGCCACCGTCGACGTCGACTCGGGCCGGCTGATCGTGGTCAGCGCCATCGACAACCTCGGCAAGGGCGCCGCCGGCCAGGCCGTGCAGTGCGCCAACCTGATGCTGGGCCTCCCGGAGACCGCCGGCCTGTCCACCCACGGCGTGGCACCGTGAGCGCGAGGAGTGCAGCGCAGCGGAGCCCCGCAGTCGCGAGCAACCACGGCACCGTGAGCGCGAGGAGTGCAGCGCAGCG
>DASVVF010000385.1:0-5825 GCA_036386695.1 Catenuloplanes sp.
ATTCCTCCAACCGGGCGATCTGGCCGGCGCCCCCGTCGTCCAGGGTCTTGCCGAAGCGCAGCGCGTCGTGGCGCATCGTCGACGGCTGATCCTCCTCGGTCAGCCCGGGCGGCGGGCCGGCCTCGTCCACCGAGCTGAGCAGCAGGTAGACGTCGATGCTGTCGACCCGCGCCTGGCCGCCCGGCGTGCGGGTCAGCCGGCGCCGGCAGCCCACCTCGGTCACCGTCGACAGCGGCACCACCCGCAGCGACGAGGTCATCGAGCCGGCCGGGCCGTCGCCCGGGGCGACATCCTCGCCGTGCCAGAGCACCAGGCGGCTGCCGTCACAGACCACCACCTCCTGCCAGACGCCGTTGACCTCGTTGACGAAGCGCTCCAGGGTGAAGCAGATCACCGAGGCACCGCGCAGCACGCCGAACAGCGACTCCAGGGCCACGTCCGGGTCGCGCAGGTAGGCGCGGGCCGCCGAGTCGAGATCCTCGTACGGTGACCAGTCCGGGAAGACCGCCGGCATATCGCCGCCCCCGAATGGTGGAGAGCTCATCGTGCCCACCGACTCCCTCCATCCCGTCGCGTCGCTACGCCGGGGCCCGCGGGTGCCGCGGGTCGCGTCCGGACGCTACCGGACCGCACCGCCCGGGGTCACGCCCCACCGTCCGGCCCGACAGCGGGATCCGCCGCCGGGCCGTCGGCCGCCGCCGCGGCCTGGGCGGCCCGGCGCAACGCGTACGCCTCGGCCCCCTTGCTCGGCTTGCGCCGCCGCGGCGGCGCCGTCACCCCGGGCGCCAGACGGCGCGACGAGACCAGGAACGCGGTGTGGGCGATCATGCGGTGGTCGGGGCGTACCGCCAGCCCGTCGGCGTGCCAGTCGCGCACCAGCGACTCCCAGGCCCGTGGCTCGGTGAAGCCGCCGCGCTCCCGCAGCGCCTCCACCAGCTCGGAGAGCTGCGGTGTGGTGGCGACGTAGCCGATGAAAACGCCGCCGGGGACCAATGCCCGTTCCACCATGTCCAGGGCGGCCCACGGGGTCAGCATGTCGAGCACGATGCGGTCCAGGTCGGTTTCGACCGCGTCGGCGACATCGCCGACGTGCAGGTGCCACGCCGGGTGCGGGCCGCCGAAGAACGCCTCGACATTGCGCCGGGCCACCGCGGCGAAGTCCTCCCGCAGCTCGTAGGAGTGCAGCTCCCCGGAGCCACCGACGGCGCGCAGCAGCGAGCAGGTCAGCGCGCCGGAGCCGACGCCGGCCTCCAGCACCCGGGCGCCCGGGAAGACATCGCCCATGGCCACGATCTGGGCCGCGTCCTTCGGGTAGATCACCTGGGCGCCGCGCGGCATGGACAGCACGTAGTCGGAGAGCAGCGGACGCAGCGCCAGGTACGCGGTGCCGCCGGCGGAGGTGATGACGCTGCCGTCCGCCAGTCCGATCAGCGCGTCATGCTCAAGGGCGCCCCGGTGGGTGTGGAAGCTCCTGCCGGGCTCCAGGACGACGGTGTGCATCCGCCCCTTCGGATCGGTGAGCTGGACCCGGTCCCCGGGCCGGAACGGCCCGCGGTGGGCTGGCACGGGTGCCGGGACAACATCGGTAGCCGGTACGGTCACAAATCCCTCTCTCGGTCACGTTTTGCTCGCGACGCGGAGCCCGACGCGCGGGGGCGCCGCTCAGCCGCGTTGTGCGCGCTCGCGTGCCGCCCGGCCGGGGCCCGACCGCGCCGCCCCACGGGGAGGCTCGAGAAGCTGGGCCAGGTCGGCCACGTGCAGCACGCCGACGACATCTTCGCCTGCCGTCACCAGGTACTGCGCACCCGGGTGCGCCTGAACGGCGTGGACCACCTGTTCGCCGCTGAGCCCCACCGGCATGGTCGGGATGTCGGCGACGTCGCGGGCCACCGTGTCCACGATGATCCACGGACGGCGCCCGGCCGGCACCGCGTCCGCCGCCGCCCGGTCCACCAGCGCCACCAGGCGGCCGGTCGAGTCGGCGACCCCGAGCGCGCCCGCGGCGCGCGGCTGGTCGGCGCCCCGGCGTTGCGCCTCCGCCAGCGGGGTGCCGCTGGGCACCGCGAACACCGGGCGGGCCAGTTGCGCCAGGTCGACCAGGCCGAAGCGGCGGCTGATCCGGGCCACCCGCAGGGACTGGCCGGCGCCCTGCCAGAGGGTCCCCGCCACGAGCAGCATGAACGCCAGTCCGAAACCGGTCAGCCGGCCGCCGACGGTCAGCCCGATCACCGCCGCCGCGGTGCCCAACGCCAGCACCCGACCCATCCAGGCGGCGACCTCGGTGCCCAGGTGGCGGTCGCGGGTGAGGGCCCAGACCCCGGCCCGCAGCGCCCGTCCACCGTCCAGCGGCAGGCCGGGCAGGACGTTGAAGAACGCCACGATCAGGTTGCTGACGGCCAGCTGGAAGGCCAGTTCGTGGAGCAGCGTCCGGTCCGGCAGCACGGCGGTGAGCCCGGCGGCGGCGGTGCCGAGCACCAGCGACACGGCCGGGCCGGCCAGCGACACCAGCAGGTCGACCCTGGGGTTCGGGGCGTCGACGTCCATCTCGGTGTAGCCGCCCAGAAGTTCCAGCGTGATTCCGCGCACACCGATGCCGTGGCGCCGGGCGGTCAGCGCGTGGCCGAGCTCGTGCAGCAGCACCGAGGCGACCAGGAAGGCCACGAAGCCGAAGCCCACGGCGTACGCCAGGACCGTCGGCAGGCCGAGCTGGCGGCGGACGAAGGGCCCGTAGATGACCGGGATCAGCAGCGCCAGCAGGAACAGCGACCGGCTCAGGTACAGCGGCACGCCCAGCACCCGACCCGCCGAGACCGCTGTGCCGCGCCCGGTGCGGTGCGCGCGTTGCCCGCTGTCGTTCACCTGCACGATGCTACGTAACTCAGCGGATACGGCCACCCACCGTTTCGTCGTACCCGTCGCATAACCTCTTGGACCATGACGGCACAGACGGTGACCGAGCCCCCCGCCGGCCAGCCCGGTCCCGCCGACCAGCCCGGTCCCGCCGGCCAGCCCGGTCCCCCCGACCAGCCCGGTCCCCCCGACCAGCCCGGCGCTGGCGCCCAGCCCGGTGAGTCGGGGGGCGCCCCGACGCGCCAGGGTGTCGCCGGTGAGCGCCGGGGGCCGTCGTTGTCGCCGTCGCGGGCCGCCGACTTCAAGACCTGCCCGCTGCTGTTCCGGTTCCGCACCATCGACCGGTTGCCGGAGCGGCCCAGCCCCGACCAGGTCCGCGGCACCCTGGTGCACGCGGTGCTGGAGCGGCTGTTCGACCTGCCGCCGGGTGAGCGCACCACCGACGCCGCGGTCGGCCTCGTCGCCCCGCAGTGGCAGCGGATGGTCGAGGAGCAGCCGGACCTGCGTGCGCTGTTCGACGACCCGGGCGCGCCACCGGTGGCCGACGCCCTACCGCTGCCGGTGGCCGACGCCCTTCCGCTGCCGGTGGCCGACGCCCTTCCGCTGCCGGCCGCCGGTGGCGCGGCGGCGCCGGACGGGCCGGTCGAGGACCCGACGGAGGTGTTCCTGCGATCGGCGCGCGGCCTGCTCGACGGTTACTTCGCCGTCGAGGACCCCCGCCGCCTGGAACCAGCGGAACGGGAAAGCCTGATCTCCACCATGGTCGACGGGGAGCTGCTGATCCGGGGTTACATCGATCGGCTGGACATCTCACCCACCGGCGACCTGCGGGTGGTCGACTACAAGACCGGTGGCGCGCCGCGGGAGGCCTTCGAGGCGCGGGCCCTGTTCCAGCTGAAGTTCTACGCGCTGGTGCTGTGGCGCACCCGCGGCGTGGTGCCCAAGGTGCTGCGGCTGCTGTATCTGAAGGACGCGGAGATCTGCGACTACTCCCCCGACGCCGAGGAGTTGCAGCGTTTCGAGCGGACCCTGGTGGCCCTTTGGCGGGCGATCGAGCGGGCGACCGCGGCCCGCGACTTCCGGCCCCGGCCGAGCAAGCTCTGCGGGTGGTGCAGCCACCAGGAGCGCTGTCCGGCCTTCGGCGGCACACCGCCGCCGTTCCCGGAACCGCCGGCGGTCGCCGACGCCGGCCAGCACAGCGGCGCGGTCCTGGACCTGGTGCCCGCCGCGCGGCCGGTCGACGCTGACGGGTGAGCGCGGCGGCACCGCCCGGGCCACCGCGCGCCGTCGCTCTACCCTCACCGGCATGAGGCTTGCGGGTCCGCCCGGCTGGCGGGGGTCGTCCCGGCAGCTGGCCGCCGACGGGCTGCTGGCCGTCGGCCTGGTCGTGGCCGAGCTGACCCTGACCGCCCTGCAGCCGGATCAGCTGGGCCCGGTCGACTGGTGGGCCACCGTCGCCTGGAGCATCGTCTGCGCTGCTCCGGTGATGCTGCGTCGGGTGGCGCCGTGGCTGGCCGTGCTGCTCTGCCTGATCGTGCTCGCCGGTCCGGTGCTGCTGTTCCGGCAGTACCCGATGACCCACGCGCTGACCTTTGTCGTGGTGACGTACACCACAGCGGCCCGGTTGCCGCTGCGGCCGGCGGTCGCCGCCGCCCTGGTGTTGTGGCTGCCGGTGGCCGCGATCAACGTCGTCGACCGGGCCGCGCCGAACTCCATGCAGCTGTCCCCGGGTTACCTGGTGCTCTACAACGCGCTGGTCGCGTTGGTGTCCTTCCTCGTGGGTCGCACGGTGTACACCCGCCGGGCGGTCACGCAGGCCCTGCAGGAACGGGCCCGGGCGGCCGAGGCCAACCAGCGCGACCTCGCCGCGCAGGCCGTCGCGGACGAGCGACGCCGCATCGCCCGGGAGCTGCACGACGTGGTGGCGCACCACGTCGCCGTGATGGGAGTGCTGGCCACCGGCGCCCGTCGGGTACTGCGCCGCGACCCGGACGCCGCCGACGAGGCGTTGGGCACCATCGAGGGCACCGGGCGCACGGCGTTGCGGGAGATGCGCCGCCTGCTCGACGTGCTGCGCACGGACGCCGAGGAGCCCGCCGCCGAACTGACCCCGCAACCCGGCCTGGCCGGCATCACACCGCTGGTCGACCAGGTGCGCGACGCCGGGCTGCCGGTGACGCTGCGGGTGCAGGGCTCCCCGGGGACCCTGGACCCCGGGGTCGCGCTGACCATCTACCGCATCGTGCAGGAGGCCTTGACCAACGCCCTGAAGCACGCCGGCTCGGCGACGGCCGAGGTCCGGCTGACGTTCGGGGTCTACTGGCTGATCGTCGAAGTGCTCGACGACGGTCACGGGCCCGCGCCGGACGCCGGTGCCGGGGCCGGACACGGCCTGGTCGGGATGCGAGAGCGGGTGGCGCTCTACGGAGGCAGGCTGCTCACCGGACCCCGTCCCGGCGGTGGCTACCGGGTGCACGCCAAGTTCCCGATGGATGAACTGAACACCAAGGGCTGAGTGCGGCGCACACCCCCGTGCGGCCACCCCCTACGCTGAACCGCGCGCGGGCGACTGAGGGGTGCGACGTGAGGGCGGACGTGACGGTGGTCGACCCGGGGCTGGTGCAGCGACCGGTGCGGATCCTGCTGGCCGATGACCAACCGCTGCTGCGCAGCGGGTTCCGGATGGTGCTCGGCGCCGAGACCGACCTCGACATCGTCGGGGAGGCCTGCGACGGCGCCGAGGCCGTGGATCTGGCCCGCCGGCTGCTGCCGGACGTGGTGCTGATGGACATCCGGATGCCGCGCCTGGACGGCGTCGCCGCGACCAAGGCGATCGTCGACGCCCGGCTACCGGTGCGGGTGCTCATCCTGACCACCTTCGACCTGGACGAATACGTCGTCGGCGCGCTGCGGGCCGGAGCCAGCGGGTTCCTCGCCAAGGACGTGCCCGCCGACGATCTGGTGTGCGCTATCCG
>DASVVF010000386.1:0-3170 GCA_036386695.1 Catenuloplanes sp.
CGGCCAAAGTCATGATCCGTTGCCGGACCGGCTCGGGCAGACTCGGCTCGGGCCCGGACCCGTCGTCCGGTGCGTCGTCGCCGCCGGACCCGGTCTCCTCGCCGTCCGGGTACCCCACGCCGGGCCCGATCTCGCTAACCTGGGGCGCAGCGGTCGCGGTGCCCTCGTCGGGCGCCCCCGCACCGGTCGGCCCGTCGGGCCGGCCGGACCCGCCGGACGGGGCCGGTTCGACCGGCTCGTCCGGCCGCCCGCCGTGCGCGGGGGCGAGCGCGTCGTCGGGGACGCGTTCGCCGGGTACTGCCGGTACGGACATCCTCCAAGTGTCCCACCGAGGCCGCCGGTGCCGCCCGGCGACGGGGTGATCAATGCGGCGGCGATGCCACCGGGTCGGACAGAAGTGTCGTACCAAGCATTTACGGTGCCGGACCGTGGCACATCCCGACCCCACCCCGGCCCCACCGGTCCCGTCCGGCACACCGCCCACCGCGCTGCCCGGTTCCGCCGGCTGGGTCCAGGGCACCCTCGACGGCCTGCTCAGCGACCCGGCTCTGCTCGCCGATCCCGGCCGGCTACCCCTGCGGGACACCACCTTCGTGGTGGTCGACCTGGAGACCACCGGCGGTTCCCCGGACGGCGGCGGCATCACCGAGATCGGTGCGGTCAAGGTCCGCGGTGGTGAGGAGCTGGGGGTGCTGGCCACCCTGGTGAACCCGGCCGAGCGGATCCCGGCCTTCGTCACCGTGCTGACCGGCATCACCTCTGCCATGGTGGCCCCGGCGCCGCCGATCGAGCGGGTGCTGCCCAGCTTCCTGGAATTCCTCGGCGACGCGGTGCTGGTGGCCCACAACGCCCCGTACGACGTCGGTTTCCTCAAGGCGGCGTGCGCCCGGCACGGGTACCGGTGGCCCAACCCACGAGTGCTGGACACCGCGGCCCTGGCCCGCCGGGTGCTGACCCGCGACGAGGTGCCCAACCGCAAGCTCGGCACCCTGGCGGCGTTCTTCCGCACCGCCCGGCAGCCGACCCACCGGGCGCTCGACGACGCGCAGGCCACCGTGGACGTGTTGCACGGGCTGATCGACCGGCTCGGCGGCCACCGGGTGTTCACGCTGGGTGACGCGGTGGAGTTCGCCCGGGCGGTGACGCCCACCCAGCGCAGCAAGCGGCACCTCGCCGACGGCCTGCCGCACGCCCCGGGGGTCTATGTCTTCCGCGCCGGCGACGGCCGGGCGTTGTACGTGGGCACCTCCGGCGACATCGCCACCCGGGTGCGCAGCTACTTCACCGCCTCGGAGAAGCGGGCCCGGATGTCGGAGATGCTCGGGGCGGCGCAGCGGGTGGAGGCGGTCGAGTGTGCACACGCCCTGGAGGCGGAGGTGCGCGAGCTGCGGCTGATCGCCGCGCATGCCCCGCCGTACAACCGGCGGTCGAAGTTTCCGGACCGGGTCGTCTGGCTGAAGTTGACCGTCGAGGCGTACCCCCGGTTGTCCGTGGTCCGCGACCTGGTCGCCGACGACGCCACCTATCTCGGTCCGTTCGGGTCCCGGCGGGCCGCCGAGCTGGCCGCGGCGGGGCTGTACGACGCGGTGCCGTTGCGGCAGTGCACGTCCAAGCTGTCGGCCCGCCGCACGGCGCCGGCGTGCGCGCTGGCCGAGCTCGGCCGCTGCCCGGCGCCCTGCGAGCACCGGATCTCCGTGCCGGAGTACGAGCAGCGGGCGGCCTGGCCGTTGCGCACGGCCACCACCGGCGACCCGGGTGCGATCGTCGACGCGCTGCTGGCCCGCATCGACGCGTTGTCCACGGCCCACCGGTACGAGGAGGCGACCGTCGTGCGGTCCCGCCTGGTGGCGGTGTTGCGGGCCACCGTGCGGATGCAGCGGCTGAGCGCGCTGACCGGCATCGCGGAGCTGGTCGCCGCCCGGCGCGACCCGGCCGGGGGGTGGGAGATCGCCATGGTCCGCCACGGGCGGCTGGCGGCGGCGGCCACCGCGCCACCGGGTGTCCACCCGCGCACCACGCTGGAGGTGGCCCGGGTGACCGCCGAGACGGTGCGGCCGGGTCCGGGACCGGTGCCGGCGGCCTCCGCCGCCGAAACGGAACGAATCCTGGCCTGGCTGGAGCGCCCGGACACCCGGCTGGTGGAGGCGTCGAGCGGCTGGGCCTCCCCCGTGCGGGGAGCGGCGCGGTTCCGTAACCTGCTGATCAAGGCGGAATTTGCGGCCAGCGCGAAAGACTCGACCGATCGCTCATAAGCAAGTAACCGATTGGACTAGGGATGCTCACTTAGGCTGGTAGCAGGTCAAGTCATGGCTGCAACGCCCGGTTCGCGGCATTCGGGCGGTATCCGTCCCCTTGCGGACGCAGACGGTGGGTGAGGAGGTGTCCGAGTGGACGTCGACGCCGGTCACGGCGCCGCCCTTGGACGCGCCGTGCCCAGCCAACCGGCCGCCAACGGGCTGACCCGACGACTCCGGTCGTTCCTGTCCTGGTCCGGAAACGCCGCCGACCCGGTCACCACGCTGACCCGCACGCACCGCGGCATCCATCCGTCGGCCGACAGCGGGATGCTGCGCCGTGGTTACGCGATCGCGGAGAGCATGCATCGCGGGCAGTTCCGCAAGAGCGGCGAGCCCTACATCACCCACCCGCTGGCGGTCGCCCAGATCTGCGCCGAGCTCGGCATGGACACCACCACCCTGGTCGCGGCCCTGCTGCACGACACCGTCGAGGACACCCGCTACACCCTGGAGGCGCTGCACGGCGACTTCGGGCCCGAGGTGACCCACCTGGTCGACGGCGTGACAAAGTTCGACAAGGCCTTCTACGGCACCGCGGCGGAGGCCGAGACGGTCCGCAAGATGATCGTGGCGGCCGGCAAGGACGTCCGCGTACTGATCATCAAGCTGGCCGACCGGCTGCACAACATGCGCACCCTGGACGCCCGGTCCCCGGCCTCGCGCGCCCGCATCGCCCAGGCCACCCTGGACGTCCTGGTGCCGCTGTGTGACCGGCTGGGCATCCAGGCCCTCAAGCGCGAACTCGACGACGTGGTGCTCTACCACCTCGAGCCGGAGGCGTACGCCCGCATCGACGAGCACGTGAAGAACCGCCCGGGCTGGAACGAGTACCTGCACGACGTGATCGGCAAGGCCCGCACGGCGTTGCGCCGG
>DASVVF010000387.1:0-1518 GCA_036386695.1 Catenuloplanes sp.
GTGCCCGACGCCATCTGGGAGTGTCTGGCGCCCGGCATGGATCACCCCGGCAGCACCCGGGACGACGAGATCCTCGCCGATCGGCTGCGGCGGCTGTCACTGCCGGTGGTGCCGGGCTCGGCCGCCGCGCGGCGTTCCGTCAAGGCCAGACTCGACGCCTCCCCGGACGATTCGGCGCTGCCCGACGCGACCACGGTGACCGTCGATCCAACGGACCGCGGATGGCTCCTCCGACTCGGGTCGTCGCTCGACGTCACCATCGATGTCGGCCACGGCGAATGGCGCGAGAGCTCCCCGCTCGGCCGCCCCGTCGTCGCGGCCGGCGCCTGGCAGGGCGACACGTTCGTCGCCGACCTCTACGTCATCACCACCCCGCACCGGGTCCGGCTGGTGGTCGACGCCGCCGCGGGCACAGCGATCGCGACCTGGAGTACCGTCCCGCTGACCAGCCCCAGCCTGGTTCTGCACCTGCGGTCGCCGTTGATGACACGACCCGATGTCGCGTAGGAAAGACCGGCTGGACGAGGGGTAGACGTCCGTCAAGAGACCCCGGCGGCCACGCTGAAGGCCGGCAGGTAGCCCTGTTCGTAGCCGGCCACGTTCGGGTGGAACGAGTCCGCCAACCGGGTCGTGGACACATTGTTGATCCACGCGGCCGGCGAACAGATGCCGTGTCCGGTAAAAGCGCTACGGACGTCGGCGAACGTGAAACCGGCGGCCCGTGCGCGATCGGCGATGACCCGGGCCAGGTGGTCCGCGCCCGAGTTGAGCACCCGGCGCTTGAACGTGCTCATGCCGCCTGTCGGGCAGTCGGCGTTCGGCTCGAACAGGCGCGGGTAGCCGAGCACGACGACGGTCGCGTTCGGTGCCCGCCCGCGGATGGCCTGGTAGGTCGCGTCGAGCTTGCCCGGCAGTACCTGCGAGATGGTGCTGCGGGCGGTGGTCACCTGCTGTTCGCAGGCGGCATCGGTCCTGGACGCACACAACATGACCGTGGGGAAGAAGCCCGCGTCGTTGCCGCCGATGGTGATGCTGACCAGGTCGGTGCCGCCGTCCAGGGCGGCGAGCTGGTCGCGGCGTACGTCGTCGGTGGTGGCGCCGCCACAGGCCACGAAGCGTAACGACGCTGTCGGGTGCTGGGCCGCCCAGCGGGCGGGATAGCCGCTGGGGCTGCGGCCACAGGGGCCCGACGCGTCGGGGGCGCCGACGCCGGACGAGTACGAGTCGCCGAGCGCGACGTAGTCGACCGTCGATGTGGCCGCACTGGCGACGGGAACGCCGGTGGCGACCACGCCGGTGCCGGCGAGCACGGCGGGGACGATGAACCAGGCGAGAGCCAGAGTTTTTCGGCTCACCAGAAACCTCCGGTGCACGGGCGACAGTGGGGTCAGCCTAGTAGTGCTTCGTCATGATCTAGAAACCGTTTCGTGGTTGGGTCGTTGGTTCGAGCATGGTGGATGTCCAGGAGTTGCTGCGGCTGGACGCGGAGCTGAAGGTGTACGTCGAGGACGTGTTCTC
>DASVVF010000388.1:0-9103 GCA_036386695.1 Catenuloplanes sp.
CCGCGTCGGTAAGACCCCACCCGCCAAAGTCGCCCGGAGCGTGTGTGACGAGACCGGCCACCGCCAGGTCGATCAGCTCGGACTCGACGTCGGCGTCGGGCAGCCCGGTCGCCTCGGACACCCGGGCCAGGCCGGCGAACCCAATGCAGCGAACGGCGTGCAGCACCAACAGGTCGGTACTGGTCGACTGCGGCAGGCTCGGCACGTCGACAGGTTACCCGGATGACCTGGATCCATCCGCTCTCGGCGGCGGTCGAGGAAACCGCGACGGTGCTCGGCGGCAAGGGGTACGGCCTGGTCCTGCTGCGGCGGCTGGGCCTGCCCGTGCCACCGGGCTTCATCATCGGCACCGGGGCATGCCGCGCTTTTCTGCGTGACGGCCGGTTTCCGGCCGGCCTTGAGGCCGAGTTGGCCGCTGCCGTCGCCGGCCTGGAGGCCGCCACCGGACGGCGCCTCGGCGGAGTGCAGCGGCCACTGACGGTGGCGGTCCGCTCCGGGGGGAGCGTGTCCATGCCGGGCATGATGGCCACCATCCTGAACCTCGGCCTCACCCCCGACGCGACGGCCGGGTTGGCCGCCGAGACCGGGGACCGGCGGTTCGCGCTCGACTCGCGCCTGAGGTTCCTGTCCAGCTTCGCCGCCGCAGTCCATGGCCTGACGCTTGAAACCCCGCGGGCCGCCGTGCCGGCGATAGTGGACGGCGACGCCAGCAATGCGGAGGCGGCCCTCGCCGAGGTGATCAGCGGCTATGCGGCCGTCATCCGGGAACGGACCGACGGGCCGGTCCTGGACGACGCGACGCGCCAGTTGCACCTGGCCGTCCGGGCCGTGTTCCGGTCGTGGGACACGCCGCGCGCCAGGACCTACCGGGAGCTCCACGGCATCGCGCACCAGACCGGCACGGCCGTCACCGTGCAGGCCATGGTGTTCGGAAACCGCGACCACCACAGCGGTACCGGCGTGGCTTTCAGCCGCGACCCCAACACCGGTGACAGCCGCCCGTTCGGCGAGGTCCTGTTCGGGTGCCAGGGGGAGGACGTCGTCTCCGGCAGGTCGGTGACCCGGCCCCTGTCCGACCTCGCCGAACGGGAGCCGGCGGTGTGGGCCGACCTCCTGGCGGCGATGAACCGCATCGAGAGGCACTACCGTGACGCGTGCTGCGTGGAGTTCACCTTCGAGGCCGGCGGGCTGTGGCTGCTGCAGGTGCGGCCCGCCGGGTTGGTCGGCCGCGCCGCAGTGCACGTCGCGGTTGACCTGGTCGACGAGGGCGTCATCGGCCGCCGTGAGGCACTGCGCCGCGTCGCGCCGCGGCAGCTCGGATACGTCCGGGCACCGTCGATAGCGACCGCCGGAGGGGCGGACCTGCTCGCCCGCGGGGTCGGCGCCGGCCCGGGCGTCGCGGTCGGCAGGGTGGCGACCACCGCGGACAAGGCGGTGCGGATGGCCGCCGACGATGCCGTCATTCTGGTGCGTCCCCATACCTCGCCCCTGGACATGCACGGGCTGGCCGCCGCCGTGGGGGTGCTCACCACCCGCGGGGGGCCGACCAGCCACGCCGCGGTTGTTGCCCGGGCAATGGGCAAACCCGTTGTCGTCGGAGCCAGGGACCTGACCGTCGATGCCGCCGCCGGTTGCGTGCGCGCTGGCGGACGCACCGTCCATGACGGCACACTGATCACGATCGACGGGACCAGCGGCGAGGTCGTCGTCGGCAGGGCCCGCACCGTCACGGCCGCGACCGACCGCCACCTGCGGCGCTTGCTCGACTGGGCCGATGACGTCTGTGGCGACACCTCCCAGCGCGGCGAGGCGGAACGGCTCAGGGCGGCCCGAGCCGTTCTCGACCCCTAGCCGCAGCGCTGTCCGGGCGGCAGCGCCGCTACGCCGGCCGGGGCGGATGTGTGCCGGACGACATCCGCCCCGAACACGGTCAGCCCTTCAGCATCATCCCGGGGATGACCTCAGTGCCCCGGCTGAACTCCAGATAGGCGTACTTGCGGTAGGGCGGTACCGGCCCGGTCTCGGTCACCGCCACGTCCAGGCGCTGGCCGCGGGTGACCGGGTTCGGCACGGTGGCGGTCGCGTTGCCGTAGTTGGCGCTGCGGTCCAGGATGAGGTGGCTGAGGTCGTAGTCGGCGCGTTGCCCGTTGGCGGTCTGATAGGCGTGGACGTAGAGCGTGTACTCGCCGGGCTCGGGCAGCGGCAGTTCGATCTCCTCGTAGTTTCCCCAATAGTTGCTGTAGGCCACTCCCCGGCCGTCCTTGTACAGGTACAGGTCCAACTCGTTGCCGCCCTCGTTGCTGAACAGCCCGAAGGCCAGGGCCCCGGTGCTCGCCGGCACGGTGAACCGGTGCGCCTTGACGCCCGGGCCGGCAGGGTCGAACGGCTCGCCGACCCCGCCGTCCGGCACCGTGCCGGGGTTGGCGGCCATCGCGGTCCAGCCGGTCGTGCGCACCCCGAGCGTCCCGCTGAAACCCACCCAGCAGTACGGCGACCCACCGGACTGCAGGCGCAGCGGGTCGTCCTGGCTCTCCCGGCTGTACCACGGCATGACACCCCACGGCCGGGCGGCGACCGGAATACTCACCGTGTGGCTGCTGCCGGTGAGGGTGAGCTGGCCGAACTGGAACCTGTCCCAGGGCGCGCTGCCCCGGCCGACCCGGACCTGGATCGGGACGGTCTGTCCGGGAGCGACGGTGAACTGGTTCGGGGTGATCTGCACGGACAGACCGTTGAGGCCGGTGACGCTGGCCCGGTAGGTTTCCGTCCGGCTACTGACGTTGCGTACCCGGCGCTGCACCGTCACCGGCTGGCTGGCATCGAACTGCCGCAGCGAGATCGCGGGCAGGTTGATGTCCCGGCCGTCGGGCTCGGCCGCGTCGCGGAACGCGGTGTACTCCGCCGCGGTCGGCTCGAACACCAGGCCGGGGTCGGTGGCGCGCTGCGGTCGTACCCAACCGCTGCCCTGCTCGTACGCGGTTGTCGTACCGGCGGTGGCGCCGCTGGTGGTGCGCAGCGCCGACGAGATGGCCGCCGGTGACCAGTCGGGATGGGCCTGCCGGAGCAACGCGGCCAGCCCGGCCACGTGCGGGCTCGCCATCGACGTGCCCGAGTACGCGTCGAAGGCCCGACCCCCGTTGCCGGGCGGCGACACCGCGGCGACGACGTCGACCCCGGGGGCGGTGAGGTCCGGCTTGAGCAGCCCGAGGTGCAACTGGTCGGGCCCCTTGGACGAGAAGTCGGCCACGCTCGGGTAACCCGGCGCGCTCGAGCCGTCCCCGCCGGAGCGCAGCGTCACGGTGGCGGTGCCCGGGTTCTTGCGCAGGTAGTGCAGGATCCGGTTGCTCTGCCAGCCGGCTGGCAGATACACCGCCGGGAAATTGTGGATCCGGTTGACCCGCAGGCCCCCGCCGGGCTGATGGAACACGACGCCGGCGGCGCGTTTGGCGCGTAGCTCGGCCACCGCGACATCGGCCCGGCTCGCCCCGCAGACAACCACCTTGTTCGCCACCTTGGCCGCGGCGAGCGTGCCGGTCAGGCAGTCGGCGTTTCCGGCGTCGGCGCCGGCGACGAGCGGGGTCGCGGCCGGCAGGGGCTGGTCCATGGTGACGCCGACCAGTTCGGTCCCGTCGCCGAGTCGCACGGTGCCTTCGTAACCCGTGTGGACCCCGGCGGCCACCGTGGTCACCCAGGGGTAGAGGTTGTCCAGGGTGCCGTCCGCGCCATTGTTGCCGGCCGCCGCGGCCACGAAGACCCCGGCGAGCGTGGCGCCCAGGAAGGCGTTGCCGATCGGGGTGTTCGGCTGGATCTGGCCACCGTCACCGATCGAGTAGTTCAACACGTGGACGCCGTCGGCAACCGCCGCGTCGATGGCGGCGAGGATGTCCTCTTCGGTGCCGCCGGCACCCCACAGTGCCTTGTAGACCGCGATCCGGGCGGCGGGCGCCATCCCGGAGACCCGTCCGAGGTCACGCCCGTCGACGACGGCCCGCGGGCCGTCGTTGCCGGCCGCCGTCGCGGCGACGTGGGTGCCGTGGCCGCGCATGTCCCGGGCCGACCGGACCTCGCCGGCGGGGATGCCACCGGTCGCGGCCACCAGACCGTCGGCGAAGTACCGGGCCCCGACGATCTTCCCGTTGCACAGGTTGACGGTCCACTGCTCGCCGGGCTGGCAGGTGCCCCGCCATCCCGGTGGAGCGGCGAGCCGGCCGGCGAAGGACGCGCTCTCCGGCCAGATGCCACTGTCTATCACGCCGATCACCACGTCCCGGCCGGCGCCGGTGGGCCCGGAACCGCCCAGCTGCTGCCAGAGCCCTCCGGTCGCGTCCAGGCCGAGCAGGTTCGGGGTGCGCACGGTCGACGCGCTCACCAGGTGCGCCTTGGTGACCGCGCGGACCCGCGGGTCGCGGGTCAGCGCCGCGACCTGGGGGTCGCTCAGCTTGGCGGTGAAGCCGTTGAACGCGACGGTGTAGACCTGGCGCGGGGTGCCGACCTTGGCCGTGGCCAGGACATCGGCCCGTTGGCTGGCCAGGTGGGCGGCGTAGGCGCGGGCGGCGGTCGACCCGGCGTCGAGCCGCTCACCGGCGCGGGCCCGGGTCTGCGGTAGGCCGGAACGGCCGCCGGCGTAGGTGGCCACCGGCGGGTCGGCCAGTTCGACGATGTGGGCACCGGTCTCCCGTCGCTGCCCGGTGTCGCCACCCAGGGTGGGGCCGGTCCGATCCGCGCCCCCGGGGTGTCTGCCGCCGGGCTGCTTGCCACCGGGCTGCTTAACCCCGGGCTGCTTGCCCCCGGGGTCGCGCGCGGTCTTTCCCGGGACACCGCCGGAGGCGGGCCACCTCATCGTGGTCGTGGTCGTGGTCGTGGTCGTGGTCGTTTTCGGCCGGTCCGGTGTGGCCGGGGCGGCCCGCACCGGGGTGGTCGCCAACACGACGGTGCCGGCCACGAGGGCCGGCACGAGAAGCAACATCGACAGTGGTCTTCGGGCGCTGCTCAGCACGGACATAGACGGTCCTTCCCCGTTCAACACGTCTCTGGGAGCGCTTCCAATCTACAGTAGAACGTGTTTGCGGGGTGCCCCGTCAGCGCGGGACCGAGGATGGGCGGGGCGCGTCGGAGCTGGCCCGCGTCGGTGCGTCGCCGCCGTTCACCGGTCAATCGGAGCTGCGGCGCCGGGCGCGGGCGGACGGCCCGTCCGACGCCAGGGCGGCGACGGCGAGGGCGCACAACAGCACCCCGCCGGGAAGGAAGGCGGTGCCGACGCCCAGGGCCAACAGCAACGCCCAACCCGTCAGCACCACGGCGCCGGCCGCGTCGGCGGCGCCGGCCGCCACGCCCGCCGCGTCGGCGACAACGGGCACGACCGCGGCGATCACCGGTACGCCCAGCAGGTACCAGGCGGCCGCGCCGCTGTCGGCGACGGTGTACGGAGTCAGCGCGGCGGCCACCGCCACCGTCGATCCCAGGACGAGCCAGCGCAGTCGACGCCTGGCGGCCGTGGACCAGCCGGCGACAACGACGACCCCTACCAGGCAACCGGCTAGCAGTGCGGTCAATGCCACCATCGCGAACATGCGGCACCCCTTCCTCGTGGCGCCATGGTGGGCCGGATGCCACGAGGACGGCATGAGTAGGCGTACTCAACCGCCGCCCGGGTCCCCTCCGCCAGGCCTCGCCCGGCGGAGGGGACGCGCCGTCAGGCGGGCGTACAGGTGACGGTCGGGGTGTCCGGGGTGCCGCCGCCGATCAGCCCGACCGTCGTGCTGGCCTTGGCGCCCAGCGCGCCGTTCCAGGCCATGTTGCTGGCACTGACCCGGCCCCCGGTAGCGGTGAGCTGGGCACCCCAGGCCTGGCTGACCTGCTGCCCGGCCGAAGGGGTCCAGGTCAGCCGCCAGCCGCGAAGCGGCGCCGCGGCGTCATTGCGGACGGTGACCTCGGCCTGGAAGCCACCCGGCCACGAGTTGGTCACCCGGTACGTCGCGGTGCACCCGGCGCCGGCGGGTATCCCGGTCGGCGGCGCGGAGGCGCTGCCGGAAGGCTTGGCCGGCGGTGTCGTCGCGGGCGGTGTCGTGCCGGGCGGTGTCGTGCCGGGCGGTGTCGTCGGGGGTGGCGTCGTGGCGGGGGGCGGTGAAACCGGGGGCGGGGACGTCGGCGGGATGACCGCGCCCGGATTCTTGAAGTCGCCGACCTCGTCGAGCGTGATCACGTACGGGTGGTGGTACACCCGCTTGAGGAAGTCCCGCGGATTGACCTTGCCGTCCTCGATGAACGAACCGGTCCAGGTGACGAACCAGCTCCAGTGCGCCTGGAAGCCGGTCAGCTTGTCGGGGTCCGGGATGCCGCCGATCTCGGCCAGCGCGACAAGCTTGCGGTCCCCGCCCAGGGAGACCAGCCGCTCGTACGGGGCGCTCAACGGTCCGTGGTCACCGACCGGTGGGTAGTGGTCGGTGCTGAGGATGTCCACCACGTCGGCCCCCGGGTACCAGTCCGCCGCCGCCGAGTTCCACACCCAGATCAGGTTGTTGAGCCGGTGGTGGTTGGTCATCCGGTCGTACATGATCCGCCACAGTTCCCTGGCCGGGCCCGGCCCCTTCGCGCCCCACCAGAACCAGCCACCCTCGGCTTCGTGCAGCGGCCGCCACAGCACCGGCACCCCGGCGGCCTGCAGCCGCTTGAGCTGCTCGGAGATGACGTCGATGTCGCGGATCAGCAGCCGGTAGTTGGCGGAGTTCTTGTCGGCCAGCGCGGCGGCGAGGTCAAAGGTCACCGAGTCGGTGTAGAAGCCGCGCCACCATTCCTTGCCCGGCTTGTCGATCAGCCCCGCCGGCGCGTTCCAGTGCCACGTCATGGTGACGATGCCGCCGCGCTTGTCCCAGGCGAGCGCGTTCTCGATCTCGGTCGACCGGGAGCCGTGCTGGACCCGGCTGGGTGAGTATTCGATCAGGTCGAGGCCGGCGACGGCCGGTGCCTTGCCGACGTTGCGCTCCACCCAGCCGATGCTGTCCATGTCCTGCTGGCCGGCGAGGATGGCCTTGCCGTAGTTGCCGTTCAGGTAGCGCATCAGTCCGCGTGCCTCGGCGCTCGCGTTCCGGTTGACCAGCGCGCCGGTCACCAGGTGCGCCGGCCGGGCGCCGACCGGGGTCAGGCTGATCGCGTCGATGTCGTACCAGCCCCAGTTGCTCTGGACGGTGACCGTGTTGGTGCCGGCCCGCAGCTCGACCCTGCCGGCGGAGGCCTCACGGAACGTGGCGCTGGCGTCGAGCCGCACCTCGCCCAGAGGGGCGCCGTTGAGCAGCAGGCTGGCGTTCTTCGGGCCGGCGGCGGACCGGTAACGGACAGCCAACTCGTAGTGCCCGGCGGTCGCCATCGGTACCGGGATGGCGACGCTGTCCCCAGCGGCGTCGAAGCCGGTGACGTAACCGGAACCGGTGTAGCCGGCGGCGGCGGTGGCGGCGGTGACACCGGTCCGCACACCGTTCTCCGCCTGGTGGACCGAGGCCGCCGCGGCGGCCTCCGGGGCGATGCCGCGGACCAGCGCCGCTGCCAGCAGGCCCACTGCGACTACCACGAAAACCACCGGACGATACCGGCGTACTGCTGTCCCCACCTGGTGAAACCTTCCGTTGCCGAGCGTCCGAGGAAAATTGGTTCCCGCACGGTAGCGGCTGCCCGGCCACCAGGACCTATGGGCGGACTTAAGTTTTCCTCAACTTTGATCTAGCGGGGGGCCATCGGCGGCGGTCGACGGGGGGCGTCAGAATCCGGGGATGGGCAGCGATGAGGAGCCGTTGGTCGGAAACGCCACGACGGGCGTGGTGCGCGTCGGCGACACCGTTCGTCGTCCGGTCGGGCCGTGGACCGAGACGGTGGACGCGGTCCTGACGCACCTGCGGGCGGTGGGTTTCGCCGCCGCTCCGCGGCCCCTGGGTCGCGACGAGCAGGGCAGGCAGGTGCTGGAGTACGTTCCCGGCGAGCTCGGTGCCGAGGCCGGTACCTACTCCGCGACGGAGCTGTTCTCGATCGGCCGGATGCTGGCCGGGCTGCACGAGGCGCTGATCGGATTCGTGCCGCCGGCCGGAGCGGTGTGGAACCGCGTCATCGCGCCGGACCGCGAGGAGTTGATCTGCCACAACGACGTGGCCCCGTGGAATCTGGTCAGGTCGCCCCGGGGCTGGGTCCTGATCGACTGGGACATGACCGCGCCGGCCTCCCGGCTGTGGGAGTTGGCCTACGCCGCGCAGACGATGGTCGGCCTGCACGCGGACCGCCCGGTGGCCGGGTCGGCGGCGCGCCTGCGGGCCTTCGTCGACGGCTACGGCCTGGCCGCGTCCGCCCGGCCGGCCCTGGCCAGCATGCTGGGCCGCCGGGCGCGGGCGATGTGCGACCTGCTGCGCGAGGGCGCGCGGCTGCAGTGCCCGCCGTGGGACCGGATCTGGACCGAGGACGGGCCCTACTGGCTTGCCACGGCGGAGTACCTCGACGCGCATCGCGAGGCGTGGGACGCCGCGCTGCGCTGACTCACCGCGTCCGGACCCGGTCCTACTCCATCGCGGCGATGGCCGCGATGAGGGTGAGCGGGGCGCCGCTCTCCATCGCGAGCAGTCGCAGGGCCATGTAGGCCTGTGGCAGCGTGCAGCTCTCATTCCTACTGATGATGTCGACGGCCCGCTGGATCGTGGCCTGGACGGCGAAGGCTTCGGTCAGGCCGGCGAGCAGTTGTTCACCACCGGGGTCGAGCGGCGGCGCGTCGGGATCCGTGGGGCCCGGGTCATGGTACTGGTAGAGCGCCCCGATCCGTTTTTGCAGCGGGGCCATCGTGTCCCGCTCGTGGCCGTAGAGGTTGAGCACGGCGATCGACGCACCGCTGCCGGCGAACAGCGGGATCGACAACGAGGCCCGCAACCCGAGGGCGCGGGCCGCCGCCCGGAACCCCGGCCACCGCATGGTCGCCGCGATGCCGGCGTCGGCCCCCCGGTCCGCCCAGCCGTGGACGCCCACGCCCTCCCGGTCGGCCCGGACGCCGCCCACGCCCTCCTGGTTGCCGACGCTGAGCGGTGCCCCTGCCTCCAGGGCCTCCATGCAGGGCCCGGCGCCATCGCCGTACTGG
>DASVVF010000389.1:0-3415 GCA_036386695.1 Catenuloplanes sp.
ACTTGTCCCTGGCCACACTGGTCTTGGTGCTGGTGGACGAGGCGGTGGCCGTCCACCCGGCGGGGGCCTGCACGGTGACCGCGAGCTTCTTGATCTTGTCGACGCCGCGGTTGGTGACCGTGGTGGTCAGCGTGCCGCCGGCCGGACCGGGGACCAGGGTCGCCATGGCGGCGCCCACGGTCACCGACGGGGCGATCTTCGGGGCGTTGGCCTCCGGGCGCACCCGGTAGACCACCGTGCCGTGCGCTGGCACCGCCGCGGAGATGGTGGTCTTGGCCTGGGTGACGTTGCCGCTCCAGACGTCCTGCAACCGGTACGCTTTGGCCCCGGCGAGCCCGGTGGCGGTGGCCGGGACACTGATCGTCGCCAACGAATCCGTGGAGTTGTACAGCGCGATGGCGCGGTCGCCGCCGGCCAGCGGCTTGTCCAGGACCATCAGGCCGGCGCTGTTGGAGATCACCGCCCCCTGCACGCCCAGCGGGTCCTGGTCGATCGCGATGATGTCCCGGTTACCGAGGATGGCCAGCGTCTGCGGGGACGCCGTCCGCAGGTCCGTGCCGCTGATCAGCGGCGCGGCCATCATCGCCCACATGCTCATGTGGGTGCGGTACTCGGTGTCGGTCATCCCGCCGTTGCCGATCTCCAGCATGTCCGGGTCGTTCCAGTGACCCGGCCCGGCGAACGGGGCCAGCGGCGCGTTGGTCGCGATGATGGAGCGCAGGCTGGACCAGTTGTCGCTGATGTCGCCGGTGGTACGCCACAGGTCGCCGACGCCCTTGGCCCACTCCCACGGCTGGGACTGGCCCCACTCGCAGATCGAGTAGACGATCGGGCGGCCGGTCTTGTCCAGGGCGTTGCGCATGGCGGTGTAGCGGCGGACGAAGTCCTCCCGGGACCCGTCCGACTGGTTGTTGCAGTTGTCGTACTTGAGGTAGTCGACGCCCCAGTCGGCCCAGGTCCGGGCGTCGAGGTCCTCGGTGCCGAGGCTGCCCGGGAACCCCGCGCAGGTCCGGGTGCCGGCGTCGCCGTAGATGCCCAGCTTCAGGCCCTTGCTGTGGACGTAGTCCGCTACCCCTTTGATCCCGCTGGGGAACTTGACCGGGTCCGGGACCAGTCGACCGTCCGGGCCGCGCTCGCGCAGCGACCAGCAGTCGTCGATGTTGACGTACTCGTACCCGGCGTCCTTGAGCCCGGAGGACACGAAGACGTCGGCCGTTTCCTTGATCAGCGTCTCGTTGACGTCGCAGCCGAAGGCGTTCCAGTTGTTGAACCCCATGGGCGGGGTCGGCACCAGCGTCGGGGCGGACGCCGCCGGGGCGGGGGCGGTCACGGCGGGCGGCTTGACGCCCGCACCCTGCGCCGGGCCGCCCGCGACGATGACTCCGGGGACCATGATGGACATGCTGAGAGCCATGACCGCCACCGTCCGGCGGCTAGTTCTGCGTATCACACGCACCTCCAAGGGCGGCGAACCGCGACCACGTGTGATCGCTTTGGACTGTGTCTGGGCCGGGGATCGCCGAGGGCGCGCGGTGACCGCACCGGCTGGCCTCGTCGAACGAGGGGGGTCGATACGGCAGCTCCCGCACTGCGGCGTCCACAATTCGAGGACGGTATGCGTTCGGGCGATGAACGTCAATCTCTTGCACCGTGCCCAACCCCATCAATCAGGCCATGAGCTGCTATGGCGGGAGTTTAAAAAACCGGTTCAGTTGTCGAGCTGGACAAGGGTTCGCAGCGCCCGCCGGTGGCCCATCCCGATCATGTGATGCGGTTCAGCTGCGGGCGCCGGCGATCTCCATTGACGGACGTGGCTCGCCGGTCGCCGGGTGGCGATGCCGGGGCACCCGCCCGGCGTTATCCTCTGGCGATGCCAGTGCCACCCGTCCGTTACCGGTCCAGCGACGAGGACAGTGCCCGCTGGCTGAACTTCCCGTTCCGCCCGGACGACATCGTGATCAGTACCCGGTCCAAGAGCGGTACCACCTGGATGCAGATGATCTGCGCCCTGCTGGTGTTCCAGACCCCGCGGTTGCCGGCGCCGTTGGCGCAACTCTCGCCGTGGTTGGACTGGCTGCTCGCGCCGCGCGACGAGGTGTTCGCCCGGCTGGCCGACCAGCGGCACCGGCGGTTCATCAAGACCCACATCCCGCTGGACGGGATTCCGCTCGACCCCCGGGTCACGTACCTGGTGGTGGCCCGGCATCCGCTGGACATGGCGGTGTCGCTGTACCACCAGAGTGCCAACCTCGACCGGGACCGGATCCGCCAGCTCCTCGGGGGGCCGGAGCCGGCCGGCCCCGCCGAGGAGCTGGCGCCACCACCGGCGGCCCGCCAGCCGGTGGCCGAGTGGCTGGCCGCCTGGATCGACCGGGACGTCAGCCCGCGGGAGGAGTTGGACTCGCTGCCCGGGGTGCTGTGGCACCTGCGCGACGCCTGGGCCCGTCGAGCCGAGGCAAACGTCGTGCTGGTGCATTACGCCGATCTGTCGGCCGACCTGGCCGGCCAGATGCGTCGGTTGGCCACCCGGCTGCGGATCTCCGTACCCGAGCACCGCTGGCCCGAGCTGGTCGAGGCGGCCACCTTCACCCGGATGCGGGCCCGGGCCGGCGAGCTGGCCCCGGACCCCGCCGGGGTGCTGAAGGACACCGCCGCCTTCTTCCGGCGGGGCGCCTCGGGATCGGGCCGTGACCTGTTGACCGCCGAGCAGTTGGCGCGCTACCGGGCGCGGGTGGCCGAGCTGGCGCCGCCGGAGCTGGGGGCCTGGCTGCACCACGGGGAGCCGGACGCCGAGGTCGGCGGCGGCTGAGCGGCCCCGGCCGGAGCTGGTAAATAATGAGAAACGGATTCGCTTCTGGGTCTCGCGCTATCGACCCTCATCTGGATAGGCTCCGTCTCCCGTGTGGTGTCCACCACACCGTTGGACGGCCGTCGCATCCGGACCGGGAGAAGCTGCATGAGATCGAAGCGATCTGGTATCCGGGCACTCACCCTCGCCCTCGTCGGCGCCGGCCTGATTGTCGCCGGCCCACCCGCCGCCCCGTCGTCGGCGCAGCAGCTCGCGCCCGGGAGGTACCTGGTGGGCACCGGCATCGCCGACATCACCGGCGAGGCGGCCGAGGTCGGGATGATGGGCTACGCGGCCCTGGACCAGAAGGCCACCGGCATCCACCAGCGGCTGCGGGCCCGGGCGTTCGTCTTCGCCGACCAGGACTCCGGCAAGCGGGTGGCGATCGTCAACACCGACACCCAGAGCATCATGCAGTCGATCCAGCAGGGGGTCGTCGCGCGGTTGAAGGCCCGCTTCGGGGACCGCTACACCGAGCGCAACGTGCTGCTCGGGGCGACACACACCCACGGCGGGCCGGGCGGCTACTCGCACTACGCGCTGTACAACCTCACCGTGCTGGGATAC
>DASVVF010000390.1:0-1875 GCA_036386695.1 Catenuloplanes sp.
CCACCCTGGGATTTTGTCGCCGCCCTGGCCACCCGGGTGCCGCGCACGGTGCTCAAGCTCGCCCCCGGCATCGACCACGCGCTGCTCCCGCCCGGCGCGGAAGGCGAATGGGTCAGCGTCGACTCCGACGTCGTCGAGGCCGCCTTCTGGTGCGGCCCGCTGGCCGACGCGGCCCGCCGGGCCACCGTCCTGCGGTGTCGGCCGGGGCCTCCGGTCGACGGCCCCGGCTCCCCCAGCGCGGAACTGACCGGCAGCGGCACGGCCCGGGGCACGGTCGGACCGGTCCGCCGCTACCTCTACGACCCGGACGGGGCGGTGGTCCGGGCGCACCTGGTCGCCGAGTTCGCCAGGACGGTCGACGGCAACCTGGCCGACCCGGACATCGCCTACGTGTACGCCGACACCCCGACCCCGACCCCGTTCGGGCGGTGCCTGGAGGTGACCGACGTCCTACCGTTCTCGCTCAAGCGGCTGCGCACCCTGCTGCGTGGGCGCGGCGTCGGTCGGGTCGAGATCCGCAAGCGGGGCTCCGCCCTGGAACCCGAACAGCTGCGCCGCGACCTGCGACTGTCCGGGCCGGGGGCGGCGAGCCTGGTGCTGACCCGGGTGGCCGGGCGACCCACCACGCTGATCTGCCAACCCGTCGACCCGCCCGCCGGCGGGGACGTCGCCGCGACCCGGCCGGTGGCGTAACCTCGCCGACGTGGCCACCAAGGGGACCCCGGCGACCGTGCTGTTGAGCGCCCAGCGGATCGACCACACCCTGCATCCGTACGACGTGGCGCCCGACTCGCCGGGCTACGGCGCCCAGGTCGCCGCCGCCCTCGGGGTCGCACCGGACCAACTGTTCAAGACGTTGGTCACCGAGGTCGACGGGGCGTTGACCGTCGCCGTCGTCCCGGTCAGCCGGGAACTCGACCTCAAGGCGCTGGCCGGGGCGGTCGGCGGCAAACGCGCCGCGCTGGCCGACCGGGTCGTGGCCGAACGGACCACCGGTTACGTCCGCGGCGGCATCAGCCCCCTGGGCCAGCGCAAACCGCTCCCCACGGTGATCGACTCGTCGATCGCGGACCTCGACACCGTCTACGTCTCCGCCGGCCGGCGCGGCCTGCAGGTCTCCCTCGCCGCGGCCGAACTGGTCCGGCTCACCGCCGCCACCGTCTCCCCCATCACCGCCGCCCGACCCTGACCCACCCCGGTCCACGCGGCGGGCGCCGACCTCGTATGCTCCGCCGCGCGATCACGGGTCCCGGGGGAGAAGAACAATGCGACGCTTGTTGGCCGTGGCCCTGTCAGGCACGGTGGCTGCCGCGCTGCTGACCGGATGCGGGGGCCGACCCGCCGGCGTCGACGGCGACCTGACCGACGACTGGTCGGCACCGCCCGCCCCGACGTCGCTCAGCCCACGAGCCGGCAGTTGCCACCCGACGGCGGAGCCGACAAGCTACCTGGTGAGCTATTCACCCCGCGACTGTGCGTCTGCGCACAGGTCGGAAACCCTGCACGTGGGCAGCTTCACCGGCGCGCCGGCCAACGCGGCCAGCCCGCCGGCGGCCGCCTCCCCCGCCCGCCGGGCGGCGTTTCGCGACTGTGACGCCAGGGCTACCCGGTTCGTCGGGGCCGACTGGCGTGGCGGGTCACTGGGGGTACGGGTGGTGACCCCGAGCCCGCCGGGCTGGACCGGCGGCAGCCGTTGGTACCGCTGCGACGTCTTCGAGAAGCCCCCACTGGACAGCCCGCTCGGGATATCCGGAAACGACCTCTCGGTCGAACGGGTCGGCAGCCTGCGCAACGCCCTCGCGAAGCCGTCACCGCTCGCGTACCAGTGCTTCAACCAGGGACCGGGGCAGACCCTCGCCCCGGTGTCCTGCGATC
>DASVVF010000391.1:0-3669 GCA_036386695.1 Catenuloplanes sp.
GGGGCCGACGGTCACCACCACCTGACTGGTGGCGTGCCGTACGGCGTTGTCGAGCAGGTTGCCGACCGCCCGGACCAGCGCGTCCGGTTCGCCGCGGGTCCACAGTTCGGTGTCCGGGGCGACCAGCCGCACCGGCGGGGACGGGCACCGCTGCGCGGCGGTGGCCAGCAGGGCACCCAACTCGACCGGCTCGGCGGCGCGGCCGGGGCGACCACCGGCCGCGACGTCCCCGGCCCGCGCGTCGGACGCGTCGGCGCGGGCCAGCAGCAACAGGTCGTCGACCAGCCGGCCGAGCCGCTGGACGTCGATGAGCAGGTCACCGGCCAGCGCCGGCCAATCGGTACGGTCGGCCAGCCGCTGGGCGACCTCCAGCTCGGTGCGCATGTTCGTCAGCGGGCTGCGCAGTTCGTGCGCGGCGTCGGCGACGAACGCCCGCTGCCGGGCCCGGGCGGCGTCCAGCCGGTCCAGCATCCCGTTGAGGGTGACGGCCAGCCGGTGGATCTCGTCGTGCGAAGCCGGTACCGGCAGTTGGCCGCGCCGCGCTCCGCCGGTTATCTCCTCGGCCCCCCGGCGCAGCGCCTCGACCGGGCGCAGCGTCGCTCCGATCACCCGCCACGCCACCGCGGCCAGCAGGGCGAGCAGCAGCGGAAAGACGATCACCATGGTGTTGCGGAGCAGGGCGACCCCCCGGGAGAGGTCACCGGTGGCCCGGGCCACCAGCACGGTCTGCCGGTCGTGGGCCGGCCCGGCGGGCAACGCCACCACCCGGACCGCCGCCGTCCAGCCGATCCGCGAGCCGGGGATCGGCACCGCCGTGCCGGGGGCCACCCGGGCCAGCTCCGCCGGGTACAGCATCGACACCAGGGGGTCCATGTCGAGCGACCGGGCCCGGACCCGGCCCTCGGCATCGACCACCTGCGCGCCCAGGCCGGTACCGGCCGGCAGGGGGTTGGGCAGCGCGTTGGGGTCCACCGCGGTCTGGTCGACCATGCCGGCCAGCACCTGCGCGGCGGTGCGGGCCTCCTCGTCGGCGGTGCGGACCAGGGCGACGTTCAGTGCGGTGACCAGCACCATTCCCCCGACGGCGAGCCCGACCGTCAGGCCCGCCACCCCGATCAGCATCAGCCGGGCCCGCAGGCTCAGCCGCCGCGACCAGCTCACGGCGCCGGCTCGGACCGGGGCGGGGCCGACTCACCCGCCGGCGCGGCACCGGCGGCCAGCCGGTAGCCGGCCCCGCGCACCGTTTCCAGCTGGTCGCGGCCGACCTTGCGGCGCAGGTAGCCGATGTAGACCTCGACGGCGTTGGGTGCGGTGTCGACCGCGGCGTCCCAGACGTGGTCGAGCAGCTCGGTCTTGGACACGACCTCCCCGGCCCGGCGCATCAAATACTCCAGGACGGCGTACTCGCGCGCGGTCAGGGCGATCTCCGCACCGGCCCGGGTGACCCGCCGCCCGGCCGGGTCGAGGGTCAGGTCCCCGACGGTCAGCACGGCCGGCCGTTGCGGGGCCCCGCGGCGCAGCAGCGCGCGCAGCCGGGCCAGCAGCACCACGTACGAGAACGGTTTGGTGAGGTAGTCGTCGGCCCCGCAGTCGAGCCCGTCGGCCTGGTCGTACTCGCCGTCCTTGGCCGAGAGCATCAGCACCGGCAGCCACTTCTGTTCCGCCCGGAGCTGACGGACCACCCGGTATCCCGACAAACCGGGCAGCATCACGTCCAGGATCATCGCGTCGTAGCCGCCGTGCCGGGCCAGTTCCAGACCGGCCGGGCCGTCGCCGGCGACGTCCACCGCGAAACCCTCCGCCTGCAGGCCGCGCTGCAAAGCCGTGGCCAGCCGCGCCTCATCCTCCACCACCAGCAACCGCACGACCTTACGATGGCATGCCGGCTGAGGCGTCCCACAGCATTTCTCAGCACCCTCACAGGGCCGCCCCCGCACCATGGGTCCAGGAGGTGCGACAGATATGTCAACCATGACGTCACGACCCGCCCTACGTTGGCTCGTGCCGGCGGCCGCCGCGGTGGCCGTGATCGGCGGCGGCGCCGCCATCGGCACGTTGTCCGCCAACGCCGAACCGACGCTGCCCGAACGCAGCGCCGCCCAGTTGCTGGTGGACCTGCAGACCGCCCGCCTCGACGGGCTCTCCGGCACGGTGCTGCAGCAGGCCGACCTGGGGCTGCCCGCCCTCGCCGGCCTCGCCGCCGGCGCCGGCCCGGGTGGCTCGGAGCTGTCCTCGCTGATCGCCGGCAGTCACACCCTGCGGGTCTGGTACGCCGGCCCCGACCAGGCCCGGGTGGCGCTCAAGGGCACCAACGGCGAGACCGACCTGATCCGCAACGGCAAGGACCTGTGGCTGTGGAACAGCCGGGACAACACCGCCAAGCACACCGTGCTCAGCGGCGACCGGGCCGACGGCACGCCCCAGCCGCTGCCGTCGGGGCTGCCCTCGGGGCTGCCGTCGACACCGCAGGAGGCCGCCGACGCGGCGCTCAAGGCGATCAACCCCAGCACCGAGGTCAGCACCGGGCGGGCGGCCAAGGTCGCCGGCCGCAACGCCTACGAACTGGTCCTCACCCCGCGCGACACCAACTCGCTGGTGAGCGGGATCCGGCTGGCCATCGACGCCGAGCAGCACGTGCCGTTGCGGGTCGAGGTCTTCGCCAAGGGTGTGCAGGAAGCCGCCATCCGGGTGGCGTTCACCCAGGTCGACTTCGCCCGACCGGACGCCGAGCAGTTCGCCTTCAAGCCGCCGCGCGGAGCGAAGGTCACCGAGGAGTCGGCCGAGCGGCAGGCCAAGCCGGGCGACGCGCCGAAGCCCGCGCCGCAGCGCGACGGGAAGAAGGGTGACGCCGCCGGGAACGGCAACGGCCCCGACGCCTCCAAGCGCGCCGTGGTGGGCGAAGGCTGGACCACGGTGCTGGTGCAGAAGGTCGGCAACGTGGGAGACCTGACCGGCAAGCCGGCCGACGGGGTGCCGCCGGAGGCCGCCGAGGCCGCCGGGCAGGCAACCGCGCTGCTGGAGCAGCTGCCGAAGGTCAGTGGGGCCTGGGGCAGCGGTCGGTTGCTGACCAGCAAGCTGTTCAGCGCGCTGCTGACCGACGACGGCCGGGTGCTGATCGGTGCGGTCACCCCGCAGCGGCTCTACGACGTCGCCGCCACCCCGGCCGGCAAGTAGGGCCGGGGCCAGCGGTGACGCTGACAGCGTCGGCCTACGCGGTCGAGAGCAGTGGGCTCACCAAGCGGTTCGGACGCCAGGTCGCGGTGGATGCCGTCGACCTGGCGGTCCCCCGTGGGGCGGTCTACGGGTTCCTCGGCCCGAACGGGTCGGGCAAGACGACCACGATCCGCCTCCTGCTGGGGCTGATCCGGCCCACCGCCGGCTCGCACGCCCTGCTCGGGCAGCCCCTGCCACAGGCCGCCGCGGCGGTGCTGCCCCGGGTCGGGGCGCTGGTGGAGGGCCCGGCGTTCCACCCGTACCTGTCCGGGCGGGACAACCTGCGGCGGCTCGACGCCGCCGACCGGGGCGCCGTACCGGCAACCTCGGCGGTCCGCGTCGCCGCGGCGCTCGACCGGGTCGGGTTGGCCGCCGCCGCGGGCAAGCGGTACCGGGTGTACTCGCTCGGGATGCGCCAGCGGCTGGCGTTGGCCGCCACCCTGCTGGCCCCCCGGG
>DASVVF010000392.1:0-5282 GCA_036386695.1 Catenuloplanes sp.
GCAGATGAAATGCACGTCGGCGAAGGCGGCGACCTCCTCGTACGAGGTGGTGAAGCTGAGCCGGCCCGAGGCCAGGTTGGTGCGCAGCAGCTCGTCGAGGCCGGCCTCGTGGAACGGCACCTGCCCGGCGGCCAGCTTCGCGATCTTGGCCTCGTCGACGTCGAACCCGATGACCTCGTAGCCCAGCTCGGCGAAGCAGATCGCGTAGGTGGCGCCGAGGTAGCCCGTGCCCAGGAAGGTCAACCGTGGGCGCTGCGCCCCGGACGGCGGGGTGACCGCGGGGATCGCCGGCAATGTCTGGCTGGTCGGGTACGGGATCGTCACGCCTGAATTCTCCGCTCGCACTGGTGGCGCTGCCCGCGCCTCGCTGGGGGGTGCGGCGCCATGGATTGGCACCGGGGGGTCTGGACAATCACATTCTCATCCGGCAGTGGGGTGCACTGCCGGATAACCCGGCTCGCTGGCCGCCGAGGTGCGCAGGCGACGATAGCGGGTGAGCTTACCCGTCGGTTAAGACGATCCGCATGCTGGTCGGTATCGTGACATCTGCCCAGCTCATCGCCAAGTGAAGGGCCATGATGACGAGAGTGGAGCCGTTCGCTGTGTATCAGTTGCCGGAAGATCACCAAGCGATCCGGGATGCCGTTCGGGCGGTTTGTGACGCCAAGGTAGCGCCGAACGCCGCGGAAGCGGACGAGACCGGCGAGTTTCCCAAGGCATCGTACGAGGCCCTGCGGGCCGCCGATTTCCATGCCCCGCACATCCCGGTGGAGTACGGCGGCGCCGGGGCGGACGCCCTGGCCACCGCCATCGTCATCGAGGAGGTGGCCCGCGCCTGTGCCTCCTCCTCGCTGATCCCGGCGGTGAACAAGCTGGGCACGATGCCGCTGCTGCTCTCCGGCGGCGAGGAGCTGAAGCGTCGCTACCTGGAGCCGGTGGCCAGGGGGGACGCGATGTTCTCGTACTGCCTGTCCGAGCCGGAGGCGGGCAGCGACGCCGGGGCGATGACCACCCGGGCGGAGCGGGCCGGCGAGGGTTACCTGCTCAACGGCGCCAAGCGGTGGATCACCAACGCCGGTGTGTCGGAGTACTACACCGTCTTCGCGGTCACCGAACCCGGTGTCGGCACCCGCGGTGTGTCGGCTTTCGTGGTGGAGAAATCGGACCCCGGGGTGAGCTTCGGCGCCCCGGAGAAGAAGTTGGGCATCAAGGGTTCGCCGACCCGCGAGGTGTACTTCGACAACGTCCGTATTTCCGAGGATCGGTTGATCGGTGCTCCGGGTACCGGTTTTGCGACGGCGATGCGAACCCTGGATCACACCCGCGTGACCATTGCCGCACAGGCGGTAGGCATTGCTCAGGGTGCCGTTGACTTCGCTAAGGGTTACATAAAGGAACGGAAACAATTTGGCCGACCGGTCGCCGAATTCCAGGGGATCCAATTCATGCTCGCCGACATGGGCATGAAGCTGGAGGCCGCGAGACAGTTGACGTACGCGGCCGCCGGCAAGTCCGAGCGGGGCGATGCCGATCTCACCTTCTTCGGGGCGGCGGCCAAGTGCTTCGCCTCCGACGCCGCCATGGAGATCACCACCGACGCGGTGCAACTGCTCGGTGGCTACGGGTACACCCGCGACTTCCCGGTGGAGCGGATGATGCGGGACGCCAAGATTACCCAGATCTACGAGGGAACGAACCAGATCCAGCGCATCGTGATGGCTCGACAGATGCTCCGCGACTGAGCCCTGCGGGCCACGGCCCACTCCGGGGCCCCCACGGCGGGGCGCGGGATCGGGAGTGGCCGGCTGGCGGTCGCCGGTCGCGCCGTTCAGCGCGGCCCCGCCTGGTCCGGCCCCGCCTGGTCCGGCCGCGCCGGCCGGTGGTCGTCCGGGCGGATCGTGACCGGCGCCGCGGCCGGTTCCGCCGCTTGGGACCCGCCGTCCCCGCCGCGACCGTGCGGCCGGTCGGGCCGCCCGGCCGTCCGGCGAGCGGCGGCGTCCGCGACGTCGGCGCCGTCGCCGTCGGAGCCGGTGGGGCCGCCGCCGGAAAACGCTGGCAGGTGCAGGTGGAGGGACACGCTGCGCTGGGCCTGCGGCGCCGAGCCGGTGCCGACCGTCAACGCCGCCGTCTGTTCGGCGTCCGACTGGCCCCCGACCACGAGCGGGCGGGTCACCTCGTCCCGGTCCCCGGCCGCGCCCGCCGGTCCGACCATGGCGCGGCGAGGCGGCGGGGTGATGTTGCGGGTGGTCTCCTCGTCGCGCGGCGTGGGCGGCGCCGTCGTTGGTCGCGGCGGTGCGGTGACGATCCGGGTGGTCTCCTCGCCCCGTACCGGGGGCGGGGCCGTCGTTGGTCGCGGCGGTGCGGTGACGATCCGGGTGGTCTCCTCATCCCGTACCGGGGGCGGGGCCGTCGTTGGTCGCGGCGGTGCGGTGACGATCCGGGTGGTCTCCTCGCCAGGGCCGGCGGGGGCCGGCGACGCGCCCGGCACCCGGGGTGCGAGCGGTGGCGACGGAGTGATCAACGGGGTGGTCGCCGCGCCGTCCGGATCGGGGTCGGCGAGAGGCACCGGTAGCGCCCGGGTCCGCTCGGCGCCGGAACCGTCGGGGTCGGCGAGGGCCACCGGTAGCGCCCGGGTCCGCTCGGCGCCGTCGCGGTCGGCGTTCGGCGCCGGGCCGCCGGACCCACCGACGGAACCGGCGTCCGGTTCGGCGGGCGGCCTGATCTCCGCGGCCGCGCCGCTGCTCAGCCGCATGGTCAGCTCCGCGCCGGCCGGCCAGCCGGTGGTCGGCTCGGACGACCCGGCCAGGGTGGGTGGCGGGGAGTAGGGCGGATGCCGGTAGGGCGGCGGGTACGGCGGGGCGGCCACCAGGGCGGCCGACGGGCGGTCGTACCGGCGCCACCGCCGGGGGTTCACGACGGTGGCCAGCAGGGGCACCGCCAGCAGCACCGCCAGTCCGTGCGCCGGCAGCGGCAGGTCGTAGTCGCCGCCGACCGTGCCGCGGGGCAGCGACCCGTAGAACGATAGCCGGTCCAGCAGCATCCACGCCGACGCGGCCAGGAAGGCCGTCCCGGCCAGCAGCGGCCCGCCCGGCGAGAGCCGGGGCAGGACGAGCAACGCGTACGCCACCCCGGCCAGCAGGAGCAGGGCGTAGCCGAACCACATCTCGGCGGTGGGTCCGTCCAGTCCGGCCCGCCCGGTCATGGTGCGGCTGAGCCCGGCGCCGGTGAGCACCCAGATCAGCGGCGCCAGCAGCAGGGCCAGGAACAGGGACAGGACGTGCCGCATCAGCGTCGTACCTTTCGATGGGTTCTCCTGTCCCGCACGGTACCTCGGCGGCGCACCGGACATCGGCACGCCGTTGGCGGCGTGCCGGGGCGTGGCGCGGCCGGCGACATCCGCCGGCGGGGCGACCCGGCCGGTCGCGGATGCGCGAAGATGACGCTGCACCGCCCACCGCGCCGTGGGTGGTGTGGAAGGAGACAGCGCCGTGGCCAAGGTGCTCTGGCGGCCGCCCGCCGACGTGCTCGACCGCTCCCGGATGGGCCGCTACCTGCGCTGGCTGCGCACCGAGCGGGGCGTCGGGGTGGCCGAGGACTACGGGTCGCTGTGGCAGTGGTCGGTCGACGACCTCGACGGCTTCTGGCGCTCGATCTGGGACCACTTCGGCGTGGTCGCACACCAGCCGCCCACGGCGACACTGGTCGACCCGGCGATGCCGGGCGCCCGGTGGTTTCCCGGCGCCACCCTGAACTACGCCGAGCATGTGCTGCGGATGCCGGGGCTGGCCGACGACGACCCGGTGGTGCTGGCGTACTCCGACACCCGGTCGCCGGTCACGCTGAGCGCCGCCGAGGTGCGCGACGCGGTCCGGCGGGTCCGCGCGGGCCTGCGCCGGCTGGGGGTGGGGCGGGGCGACCGGGTCGCGGCGTACGCGCCGAACATCCCGGAGACCTTCGTGCTGATGCTGGCCACGACCAGTCTGGGGGCGGTGTTCTCGTCCTGCGCGCCGGAGTTCGGCGCCCGCAGCGTCATCGACCGGTGGCAGCAGATCGAGCCCACCGTGCTGGTGACCGTGGACGGCTACCGGTACGGCGACAAGGTCGTCGACCGGCGTGCCCAGGTGGCCGAGATCCGGGCCGCGCTGCCCTCGGTCGGTCACCTCGTCGGCGTGCCGTACCTGGGCGCTGACCTGCCGGACGGGGCGCTGCCGTGGGCGGAGTTGGCGGCCGACACCGATGCGGAGCTGGTGTTCGACGCGGTGCCGTTCGACCACCCGCTGTACGTGCTCTACTCGTCCGGCACCACCGGGCTGCCCAAGCCGATCGTCCACGGCCACGGCGGCATCCTGCTTGAGCACCTGAAGGCGCTGGGACTGCACCACGACCTGGGTCCGGGCGACCGGTTCTTCTGGTTCACCACCACCGGTTGGATGATGTGGAACCTGCTGGTCTCCGGGCCCGCCGTGGGGGCCGCCATCGTGCTGTACGACGGCGATCCCGGCCACCCCGACCTGACCGCGATGTGGCGACTGGCCGAACGGGCGCGGCTCACGTACTTCGGCACGTCGGCGCCGTTCCTGCTGGCGTGCCGTAAGGCGGGCGTGGTGCCGCGCGACGTCGCCGACCTGTCCGCGCTGCGGGCGGTCGGCTCCACCGGCGCGCCGCTGCCGGCGGAGGGCTTCGCCTGGGTGTACGAGGCGGTCACCGACACCGCGCAACTGCAGTCGATCTCCGGCGGGACCGACGTGTGCAGCGCGTTCGTAGGTGCCGCGCCGTTGCTGCCGGTGATCGAGGGGGTGATCGCCTGCCGGTGCCTCGGGGCGCCGGTGCAGGCGTACGACCCCGCCGGCCGGCCGGTGCTGGAGGAACTGGGCGAGCTGGTGATCACCGCGCCGATGCCCAGCATGCCGGTCGGTTTCTGGAACGACCCGGACGGGCGGCGCTACCGGGAGGCGTATTTCGACGTCTTCCCCGGGGTGTGGCGGCACGGCGACTGGATCACCATCGGCCGCGACGGGTCCTGTGTGATCACCGGCCGGTCCGACGCCACCCTGAACCGTGGCGGGGTGCGGCTCGGCACGGCCGAGTTCTACTCGGTCGTGGAGGCGCTCGACGAGGTGGTCGACTCGGTCGTGGTGCACCTGGACGACGGCGGCGGTGGCGGCGGGGAGCTGCTGCTGTTCGTGGTGCTGGCCGCCGGCGCCCGGCTCGACGGGTCGTTGCGGGCGCGGATCGCCGGTGAGTTGCGCCGGTCGCTGTCACCCCGGCACGTCCCGGACGAG
>DASVVF010000393.1:0-5008 GCA_036386695.1 Catenuloplanes sp.
ATCCCGAACGTCTACAACTACGTCGACGCCGCGCACCACGGCTGGCTCGGCTGGGACACCAACTTCCGCCCGGCCGCCCAGCTCTTCGCCACCACCGCCAAGCTGGCCGTCGGCGGAGTCAACACCGTGCATGGCTTCATCACCAACACGGCCAACTACTCGGCGCTGCGCGAGCCGCACTTCACCATCAACCAGAGCGTCGCCGGCAAGCCGGTACGGCAGGCGTTGTTCGTCGACTGGAACTTCTACGTCGACGAGCTGTCCTTCGCTCAGGCGTTCCGCAACGAGCTGGTGACGCAAGGATTCGACAGGAACATCGGCATGCTGATCGACACCTCCCGTAACGGCTGGGGCGGCGCGGCCCGTCCCACCGGCCCGGGGCCGATGACCGACGTGGACGCGTTCGTCAACGGCGGTCGGGTGGACCGGCGGATCCACGCCGGCAACTGGTGTAACCAGTCCGGTGCGGGCATCGGTGAGCGGCCGCGGGCCAACCCGGAGCCGGGTATCGACGCCTACGTCTGGGTGAAGCCTCCGGGCGAGTCGGACGGCAACAGCCAGCCGATCGTGAACACCGAAGGCAAGGGTTGGGACCGGATGTGCGACCCGACGTACGAGGGCAACGCCCGCAACGGCTTCAGCCGGACCGGCGCCCTGCCGAACTCCCCGCTCGCCGGGGCGTGGTTCTCCGCGCAGTTCCAGCAGCTGCTGGCCAACGCGTACCCCGCGCTCTGACCAGCACCTGAACACCGCACCACCCAGGGCCCCGGCGGCCGGTCGGCAACGACCACCGCCGGGGCCCTGCCCGTGCGGCCGTGCCGGGCGCGCCGGTCCGCCGCCCGGCCGATGCGCGGGTCCGCAGGTTCGCCGATGCGGCCTGACCAGCACCGGAGCTGCGTTAGCCTGTGCCGACCCGCCGGCGGCGGAGAACTGGGCGGCGGGGGTGCGCGATGCGGGTTCTGGCGGCGCTGGCTACCACGCTGGCGACGACCTTGCTGATGACCTCGGCGGAAGCGCCCCGGCCGCCGGTGGCCGAACCGGCCGCGCCCGGTCCGGCGCGGCAGGCCTTACCGAGCACGGTCTTCTTCGACGACTTCGACGGCGCCGCTCTGGACCGCACCCGGTGGAACGTGCAGGTCACCGGCGGCCCGGACGCCGGCACCCCACCGGCCGTGCGGCTCCAACCCCGGCTCAACAACGAGCAGCAGGCGTACGTCGACGCACCGGAAGTGGTCTACCTTGACCGGGACACCGGCGCGACCGGCGCCCGCAACGGCGCGTTGGCCCTGCACCCCCGGTACCGTGCCGGCGCCTTCACCGACGACCGCGGCAGTCTCGACTTCATCTCCGGGCGGATCACCACCCAGGACCGGATGGAGTTCACCTACGGATCCCTGACGGCGCGGATGAAGCTGCCGGCGGAGCCGGGGCTCTGGCCGGCGTTCTGGACGCTGGGCGCCGACCTCGACCGACCGGGCCATCACTGGCCCCGGTCCGGCGAGATCGACGTGCTGGAGAACGTCGGCGACCCCGGGGTGACCAGCGCCGGGGTATGGGTAGGTCAGGGACCCACCGACGACCAGGGCCGCACCGCCCCCGTCGAAGGGCTCACCCGGGAGATCCCCCGGCGGGCCGGATTCACCGTCCGGGACTGGCACGACTACCGGGCGGACTGGTCCCCGGGGGGCATCACCTTCTACGTCGACAACGACGCCGTGCACCAGATCCACCGCGAGGATCTGGCCCGCGGCTACGGCTGGGCGTTCGACGACCCCCAGTTCCTGCTGCTCAACGTGGCCCTCGGTGGTGACTATCCGGCGCGGTACCACCCCGGCCAGGCGTACCGCGGGCTACCGCCGGCCACCATCGACCTGATCAGGAAGGGCGGTGGACGGACCCTGATCGACTGGGTACGGGTGGACCGGCTGCCATCGGCGCACGACCGGATCGAAGCCGAGGACGCCGACGTCCGGACGGGTGTGGTCACCGGGCCGGCCGGCGACCTGGACGGCACGGACGCGGTCGGTTCGGTGGGCAACGGCGACCAGTTGGTCTTCCACCGCGTCGACTTCGGCCTACGGGTGACCGGGGTCCGCGCCCGGGTGGCCGGCCGGCCCCCACCCGGGCAGGGCGGCGCCATCGAACTGCGGGTGGACAGTCCGCACACACCCCCGTTCGCCCGGTTGGAACTCACCGGCACCGGCGGCTGGAACACCTGGCGCACCGTACGGAGCGGCGTCAGCACCGGCCCGAGCGGCGTACGCACCATCTTCGTGACGTTCAGCAGCCCGCAGCCGGCGGACTTCGTCAACCTGAACTGGTTCGGCTTCGAACCCGCCGATCCGACCGGGCACTGGCCGCTGGACGGCGATGGGCGGGACACCTCCCGTCGCGACTCGCCGCTGGTCACCGCCGGCGGGCCGACCTGGGTCGACTCGCGCCCCGGCGGCGGCCGGGCGTTGCGGCTCGACGGCCGCGACGACGCGGCCAGCACCGCCGGACCGGTCCTGAGCACCGATCAGGACTTCACCGTCAGCGCGTGGATCCGGCTCGCGGACCGGCGGGCGGACCGGGTCGTCGTCGCCCAGGAGGGCACCCGCACCAGCGGGTTCCAGCTGCGCTACCACCGGCGCGAGGACCGGTGGGAGCTGGCGCTCGCCGCAGCCGACCGCGACGCCCCGGCGGTGTACCGGGCCCGGTCCCGGCAGCCGCCGGAGCCGAACCGGTGGACCCATCTGACCGGGGTGTTCGACAGCGGTGCCCGGCGGCTGCGGTTGTACGTCGACGGGGAGCTTGAGTCGACCGGGTCGGTGGGGACGACCTGGCCGACGCAGGGCCGACTCACCGTGGGACGCGGCCGGTGGGCCGGGCGGGCCACCGGCTTCTTCGCCGGCGACATCGACGACGTCCGGGTGCAGGAACGCGCCCTGTCGGCCGAGGAGGTCCCCGCGCTGGCGCACCGCCCGCAGGGTCGGTGGACCGTCGCGGCGGGATCGCGGGACTTCCCCACCACGGCCGGGCCGGTGCTCGCCACCGAGCGCAGCTTCACCGTTACCGCGTGGGTGCGGCTGGACAGCGCGCAGGGCAACCACACCGCCGTCGCCCAGGACGGCCAGCGCGGGTCGGCGTTCTCGCTGGGGTACCACCACGAGCACCAGGCGTGGGCGTTCCTGAGGCCGACCGCCGACGTGGACCGGCCGACGCTGCTGGCGGCCGCCGCCTTCCGGCGTCCGACCCTGCGCACCTGGACCCACCTGGCCGGCAGCTACGACGCCGCGAGGCAGCAGCTGCGGCTGTGGGTCGACGGTGAACCGGTGGCGACAACCGGGACGCCGGCCATGGGGGGCTCCACCGGGGCGCTCACCATCGGCCGGTCCCGCTCAGCCGGTCAGCCGGCCGGGCACTGGCCCGGCGAGATCAGGGAGGTGCGGGCGTACAGCGGGGTGTTGGACGCCGGCGAGATCACCGCGATGGCGGCCCACCGCTGACCCACCCGCCCACCCCCCGCGACCCCGGTGGTCCCGACCAGGGCCTTCGCGCAGATGCGCAATACATTGACACACACTGTTGAGGTATGCGCCCGGGCTTGGTTGGGTGGGCGGTAACGGGGAGGTTCGGTGACACAGGAAACGTTGGCGGTGCCGTCGTTGCAGCGCTGGGGTGTGTCCGCGGACGCCGACCTGATGTATCGGGCACTCGTCATGATGGGCCCGCGGACCAGCGCCGTGGCGGCACGGCAACTGGGGGTCACGGACGCGCGGGTACGCCGTGCCCTCGACGAGTTGGCCGCCGTGGGCGCGGCGCGGCGGGCGGGTGGCGCCGCCGACGGTCTGTGGTCGGCGGTACCGGCCGGCCAGGTCCTGACGGCCCTGCACCGGCCGCGGCGGCGCGCACCGTCCTCACCGGTGGAACGGTGGGTGCGGCAGGTCCGCACGGTCGCCGGGATCGACCTGGACCACGCCGCCCCCGGGACCGTGCTACACCTGCCCACCCGATCGCTGGCCCGGGAGCGCATCGGTCAGCTGATGGCCGCCGAACGCCACGAGCACCTGGCGATGAACAACGAGGAGGTGATCAGTGCCGATGCCGCGCGGGCGGCGCTGCCGGGGGACCGTTCCTTGCGGGCCCGAGGCGTGCAGCTACGGGTGGTCGGTCTACCGGCCGCCGACGAGAGCTACCGCGACTTCGTCGACGCCGGGGAGCTCACCCGGGCCGAGGGTGACTACCGCGAGGCGGACACGCTGCCCCTCAAGCTCATGGTCTTCGATCGCCGGGCCGCACTGTTCCCCGCCGACCCACGGAACTTCGAGGCCGGGGCGGTGGTGGTCACCCATCCCCCGGCGGTCGAGCAGTTCACCCGCCTCTTCTACCAGACCTGGGCCACCGCGCGTGATCCCCGCCGCGAGGGAGTCCCGCCGATCGTGTTGACCATTCGCGAGCAGGCCATCGTCGCGATGCTGGCGGCGGGCCACACCGAGCAGTCCGCGGCCGACGCACTGGGGCTCAGCCGACGCACCGTCGTCTACACCCTGCGCACCCTGATGGACCGGCTGCAGGTGGAGAACCGGTTCCAGTTGGCCCTGGTACTGGGCGGCACCCGGTCCGTCCCGCTGCCCTCCCCGTACGACGACGCACCGAGCTACCCCGCCCACCCCGAGTGAACCTTCGCGCGACCCGTCGCGCCCAACCCTAAGGAACTGTCATGCGTGTCATCGCCCGAGCCGGCGCAAGGCTGGCTTTCGCCGGAGCCCTCCTGCTCACCGTCCAGGTGGCCTGGGCCGGCGCCGGTGAGCCGGCGCCCCCCTCGACGCCCAGCCGGGCCGAGGTCCGGGCCCAACCGAACGGAAGCGACCAGGACGCCGTTCCCCGACCGGTCTGCGGCGGCTGCTTCGGCGTGCCCAGTGGTCCGCGGCCGGGCCCCAGCCCCACCTCGCCCTGGATCTGAGGGGCGCTACGGCGGACAACGTGGGACGAGCGACGGGCATCGGCGGCCGCCGATGCCCGTCGC
>DASVVF010000394.1:0-13104 GCA_036386695.1 Catenuloplanes sp.
GCTACAGATCGCGGCGCTGGAAGGCGAGGCCGGCCAGCCCGAGGACCAGCGCGACCCAGAGCGCGGCCCAGGCCAGGTAGGTGGCGGTGAGCGGGGCCACGCTCAGGAACGGCGAGTCCTCGAACGCCGGTACCTGCGACAGGGCCGGGTGCTGGAACGCATGCATCGCGCCGCGCCACAGGCCGTCGGTCGGCAGCAGCATCCGCGACACGGTGCCGACGCGGGCAACGCCCTCGTTGCCGAAGGCCTCACCGACCATGCCGACCACGCCCGCTATCCAGGTGGCGCCGAACAGACCGACCGCCACGATGCCCGACGCCATCGGCGAGATCACGGTGGACAGCAGCAGCCCCAGGGTGAGCAGCACCGTCGTCTGCCCGGCGAGCAGCGCCAGACCGGTGGCCGGGTGCGGCGGCCAGTAGTCCACGGTGGCCCGGACAATGAGGAGCTGACCGAGTCCGGCCACGGCCACGAACCCGCTGCCGAAGGTCACCAGGCCCAGCCACTTGCCGACCAGGGCCGCCGAGCGGCGGATCGGCCGGGTCATCACCGCCAGCGCGATCCCCGATTCGATCTCGCCGGCCAGCGTCGGGCCGGCGAGGAACGCCGTGCCGAGCGCGGCGATCAGGCTCAGCCCGAACATCACCAGGTTGAGCACCGTGGACGCGGCTATCCGGGCCTCTCCGGTGGTGAACGTGCCGAACTCCGCGTCCAGTCGGTAGAACCCCCAGGCGCTCAGGGCGAGCAGCACGACCGTCATCACGACGAGCGAACGCAGCACCCGCCGGCGGACGGCCTCCTGCAGGGTGAGCGCGGCGATGGTGAGGACCGTTCGGGCGGTCACCGGCGCTCACCGCCCGGCGCATCGGCACCGGCGGCACCGGCGCGCAGGATGCCCAGCAGCCGTTCCTCCAGGGTGATCCGTCCCGGCTCGACGGCGTGTACGCGCACCCCGAGGCCGACGAGGTCGGCCACGAGGTCCGGCACGGTGGTGGTGTCCTGTTCGGGCACGGTGGTGTCCTCTTCGATGGGCAGGGTGACGGTGAATACGTTGCCGCTGCGGGTGAGCGGGCCGGCGGCGGCCAGCCGGGCCTCCGCCCGCGCGCCCACCCCGTCGAGCCGTAGGCGCAGCTCGCGCTGGCCGAGCAGCTCCGGGAGGGTGCCGGATGCGGCGACCCGGCCCTTGTCCAGGATGACGACCCGGTCACAGACCCGTTCGACCTCGCCGATCAGGTGCGAATTGAGCAGCACGGCAACCTGGCGGCCCTTGAGGGAGAGCAGCAGATCCCGGACGTCGGCCCGGCCCAGCGGGTCCAGGGCGCTGGTCGGCTCGTCCAGCACGACGAGTTCCGGGCGGGCCACCAGCGCGACCGCCAGCCCGAGGCGCTGCTGCATGCCCTTGGAGAAGCCGCCCACCCGGTCGCCGGCGCGGTCGGCGAGGCCGACGACGGCCAGACACTCGCGTCGCTCCCCGGCTGGGACCGCGGCGCCCGCCAGCCGGACGTGCAGGTCCAGCACCTCGGCGGCGGTGAGCCACGGCTGGTAGCGGAAGAGTTCCGGCAGGTAGCCGACCCGGGCCCGGGCGCGCGGGTCCGTCCCGGGTCGTCCGAGCAGCAGCACTTCCCCCGCGTCGGGCCGGACGAGGCCGAGCAGGATCTTGATGACGCTGGTCTTGCCGGCTCCGTTGGGTCCGAGCAGAGCGACCACCTCGCCGCGGCCGACGGTGAAGGACACGTCGTCGACCGCGGTCTGCCGCCGGTACCGCTTACGGAGGCCGGAGCACCACACCGCCGGCGCGGTGGGCAGGTCGGCGAGCAACTGCCGGGCGTCGTCGTGCCGGGGTTCGGCGCCGGCGAGGGCGGCGTCGAGGAACGGGTCGCCCTGCGGGGCGGTGCGGCCGGCGGTCACCGCTGCCCCAACCCGCGGGCCACCGACAGCACCTCGTCGGTGCCCACCGAGCCGACCACCGCGGTGACGACGCCGTCCTTCACCCACACCACGCCCGCCAACAGGCCATCGCGCGAGGTGAGCACCGTGGCCGGCGCTCCGCCGACGTCGGCGGGGGCGCTGGTCAGGTATTTGGCGTTCACCGGCAGGGGCAGCGTCGTGCCGTCGCCGGAGAAGCCGCGCAGTTGCGACGCCACGGCGTCGGGCAGACCCGGCAGGGACAGCACATAGCTCACGGCCGTCTGCAGCGGGACGCCGGCGGAGTACACGGTGGGTGCGACCGCGCGGGCCACGACCAGGGCCGGCAGGCCGCGCGCTTCCAACCAGACCGCGGCGAGCCCTGGACCGGCCCTGAAGCGGAACTGGCTGCCGTCCAGGCCCGGGGGTGGTGGCGGCAGCGTGTGGCCGGCCGCCGCGGCGGTCCGCGCCGCCTTCTCGACCGAGAAGGTGAACACCATGTTCACCTGGTCGCCGACCTGGAAGGCCGGCTGTCCCGTCACACCACGGGGCAGCTCCCGCACCCGCGGTACGGCGAGACCGGTGGCCTTCTCGGCGGCGGCGGCGTCCGCGACCTCGCGTACGTTCGCCTTCGTGGTCACCTCGACCGTGCCGTAGCCGGACACCTCCGGCAGGGCGACCAGGTCGGCCTGGTTCAGCGTGATCGGGGCGATCTGCTCGGTCCGGAAGATCTGCAGCCAGTCGGCGGCGGCCGCGGCACCGGCCCCGGTCAGCAGGACGACGACGGCGAACGCGGCGACGGCGGGTCTGCGCAGCGTGGTCCGCCACCGCAGGGCGGCCGCGGGCCGCCGGCGGGCGGCGGCGACCGCGGGCCGCGACCGGCCCACGTCGGCGGCGACCGCGTGCGACAGCCGGGACCACCCGGCGTCCACGTCCACGGCGACGTCGACGTCCAGGGCCGTGCGGGCCAGCGTCGCGTCCCGCTGTGCGGCGCTCAACCCGGACAGGCACACCGGGCAGCCGCTGACGTGCTGCCGATCGGCGTCGGCGACGCCGGCCGGCTCGTCCAGGAGCCGGCGAAGCGTGCCGTCAGTCGGATGACGCATGACGGTTCAACTCCTTGCGTAGGGCGGATTCGGCGCGTCGCACGGTGGTGCCCACGCTCGCGGGGGACAGCTCAAGGGCGGCCGCGACCTCGGCGTAGCTGAGGCCGCTGTGCCGCAGGACCAGGGCAACGGCGTGCTTGTGCGGGAGCCGGGACAGCGCAGCCCGCACGCGGCGGCGTTCGTCGAGGGTCACGACGGCGTCGGCGACGTCGGGGCACACCGCGCCGTCGGCGGCGGCCACTTCGCGCGAGGCGCGCCGCCGGCCGGAGCGCAGGTGGTTCAGGGCGGTGTGCGCCGCCGCCACGGACAACCAGCCGACCGCCTCCCCGGCCGGCACCGAGGAACGTCCGAAGGTCAGGAAGACCTCCTGAGCCACGTCCTCGGCCTCGTGCCGGGAACCGAGCACCCGGGCGGCCACCGCGACGACCCGTGGGTAGGCGGTGCGGAAGACGTGTTCCAGATCGGCTCGGACGGCCCCTCCCGTGGGAGTCGACACAGCCACGCCGTCCTTCCGGTCCGCTCGGCTGCCCGCCCCGCGGTGGCCGTCCCGGGACAGGACCGCCGGCACGATGGCGGCCGGCACGGCCGTACCGTGCCCTACGAGCTCCGCTTTTTCCTTCACATCATGAGAGCACCGCCGGCGCCCCGGATGTGACACCCGCCGTCGAAACCGCGATCGGGCGGCGAACGTTCGGGGCAGACTCTCGGTGCCGACGCTGGTGACGCCGGCGGGCGGGACCTACGAATCGGTGTCCCGTGGCGGTAGGGGCCCGGGTGTCGCGGTGCTCTCGATCAGTTCCCGGAGCTGGGCCGGCTGGAACGGTTTGGTCAGGTACCCGGCCGCCCCCTGGGCGGTGAGCCGGGCGATGGTCGCCGGCGCGGCGTCACCGCTGACGATGACGACCGGAATCGACCCGGTGTCGCCGTTGGCCCGCAGCTCCCGCATCAGCTCCTCACCGCCGATGTCGGTGAGGTTGAGATCGAGCAGGATGAGGTGGGGCCGGTCGTCGACGGCGAGCCGCAACGCCGTCTTGCCGTCGGGTGCCGTCTGCACCAGCACGTGGGGGTCCTTACCGAGGATGCGTTCCACCAGCTCGACCATCATCGGGTTGTCGTCGACGTACAACACCCGCCGCACGGGGGGCGCTTCGACCGGCGCACCCCGGGACGGTCCGTGCGGGCCGGGGTCCGCGACCACGCCGACGGTCCGCCCGCCGGCTCCCGCCGCCGCGGGCTGCGCCGAGGCGCCCGTCGGCGTCTGCCCCGGGGCGGCGCCGGAGGGTCCGGGGCGGGGGCCGGAGCGGCCCAGGGCGGCGGTGACCGCCTCGCGCAGGTGCGCCCGGCGGATCGGCGTCGAAACCACCTGGCCGGCGTGGGCCCGCGTGCGGCGGGCGGTCAGCGCGGCTATCGCGACGACCGGGGCGTTGCCGTGCACGTCGGCGAGGCCGGCCAGGGCCAGCGCGGAGGCGTCCTGGTCGCGCCCGGCCGGGTGGTCGGCGTCGACGAACACGAGGTCGGCCGGCGGCGTCCGGCCGGCCCGGTCGACCGCGTCCTCGACGCTCAACGCGGTCACCACCTCGGCTCCCCAGGAGACGAGGTGGCGGTGGATGGACTCGACGACGAGTGCCGAGCGGTGCACCACCACCACCCGGGTGCCGGCGAACAGCGTCGTGTCGCTGAGGGCGGCAGCGGCCGTACTGAGCTGGGTCTGCACCGTGCAGGTGAACGCGGAGCCCTGGCCGACGGTGGACTCGACGGCGATCGCGCCGCCCATCTGTTCGGCCAGTTGCTTGCAGATGGCCAGGCCCAGCCCGGTGCCGCCATGGGATCGGGCGGTGGAGGCGTCGGCCTGGGTGAACGGGTCGAAGATCCGCTCCAGGACGCCCGGGTCGATCCCCCGGCCGGTGTCGGCGACCTGGAAGGTCAGCCGGTGACCACGGGGGACGCCGTCCCCGTCGGCGATCGCCTCGGCCGTCACCTCGACGGTGACCTGACCCCGGTTGGTGAACTTGACGGCGTTGGCGAGCAGGTTGACCAGCACCTGCCCCAGCCGCAGCGGGTCGCCACGGACGACGGCCGGCACCCCGGGGGTGAACAGGGCGGCAACCGGCAGCTGCTTGTCGGCCGCGGTCAGCGCCAGCATTCCGACGGCGTCCTCGACGCAGGCGTACAGGTCGAAGGAGATCTCCTCCAGCTCCAGCCGACCGGACTCGATCTTGGACAGGTCCAGGATGTCCTCAATGACGCCGAGCATGTGCCGGCCGGCGGTCCGCACCGCGTGTGCGTACTCGAGCTGTTCGGCGGTGAGATCGGTTTCCAGCAGCAGGCTGGTGAAGCCGACCACGGCGTTCATCGGCGCGCGGATCTCGTGGCTCATGTTGGCCAGGAAGGCGGCCGTGGCGTGGTTGGCGTGCTCCGCGCTGGCGCGGGCCTCTTCCAGCTGGCTCTCGCGATGCGACAGTTCCGCGTGCAGGGCCAGCATGCCGAGGTTGGTCTCATCGAGTTCGGTGCGCAGCGCGGTCGTCTCCGAGTCGACGGCGCCGGGGTTGGCGGCCTGCCGGCTCGCCGCCACCAGCGCGACGGCCAACAGCTGCCGGGTGTCCGGTGCGTGCGCGGCGGCGTCGCTCAACGCCGTCCAGCTCGGGCGGGCCGGGGCGGGCTCGGCGGCGATGCTGAGCACCCACTCGGGCGCCCCGGCCGCGGACCGTCGCTCGGAGCTGATGTCGACCAGGTCCGACGAGAACGGACTGGGGCTCAGGTCCGGACCGCCGTGGATGACGGCTTCGACCCGGGCGCCGCCGCCGTCGGTGATCCGCGAGAGGCGGATGACCGAGGGACTTCGCGGATGGCCGGGAACCCCGGTGGCCGCGATGGCGAGTCCGGTGGCCGCCAGCGCCAGCCGGGCGGCCGGCAGCGGGGCGAGGCCGCCGGAATGCGCCAGGTCGCGTACCCGGGACCAGCCGGTGTCGGCCGACTCGGCGGGGTCGAGCGTGACGGTGCCGAGAACCGTGGCGGCCCGGCTGTCGGTCATGGGTTCTCCTCCCGTTCAGGAAGCACGGTGGTCAGGGCGTGCCCGGGTTGCGCAGCACGACGACGGTGGCGTCGTCGCGGTCGCGGGTGTGGTCGCGGTGCAGGACAGCGGCGGTCACGGCCGGGTCGTGACCCAACAGGTCGGCCCCGGGAGCCAGGTCGAGGTGGCTGGTCAGCCCGTCGGACCAGAGGACCAGGGTGGCGCCGGCCGGCCACGGGCGGCTCACGATCTTGGTGGGGGGCGGTGCCGCCCGCTGACCGACAGTGCCGTTGGTCGCGGCGATGCCGCTGTGTGTGCCGCCGTGGAACAGCCGCGCGCTGATGTTGCCGACGGACAGGCAGCGCAACTCCTCCCGCCCGGCATCCAGGTGGCAGACGGCGACGACCGCGCCGCGGGTGTCGCGCATGGCGACGTTGGCCCGGGTCAGGTAGCCGACCAGGTCGGCGGGGTCGGCGGCGAGGGCGCCGATGGCCGCGTCGGCGGCGATCGAGGCATGGACGCCGTGCCCGAGTCCGTCCACGACGGCGACGGTCAGCCCCGGTGGCTCGTCGACGACGGCCCAGCCGTCCCCGCAGGCCTCGTCGATCCCGATCGACACGCCGGCCCACCGGCGCGACGACGGCACCTGGGCGGATCGCCGGTCGTGCCCGGCCCGCACCACCGCGAGGACGACGGTTCCCCGGTCCGGGTCGGTATGCAGGTCGAAGTGCGTGGCGGCGCGCCGCACCGCGGCGAGTCCGCACCCGAGGCCGTGCGCCGACGGGGCGCGTCCCTCCACCGCGGCGGCGACATCACGCAGCCCGGGTCCGCGGTCCACGGCGATGAGCTCGACGCCGTCCGGCGGCAGGGCCCGGACCAGGATCCATCCCCCGGGGTGGGCATGGTGCAACAGGTTGGTCGCCAGCTCGGTGGCGACCTGAGCGGCGGCGGCGGCGAAGCCGGGGTCGTCGCTCAGCGCGCCCGCGTAGTCGCCGGCCGCGCGCCGAACCGCTCCCACGGCGGCGGTGTCGGCCACCATGAACCGCTGGTGACTCGACTGTCGCGGCGCGCTCCTGGTCAGCGGTTCCATTGGCTGATCACCACCGTGGTGCCCCGGCCCGGCGCGGAGTCGATGGAGAACTCGTCGACCAGCCGGCGGCTACCCGGCAACCCGATGCCGAGGCTGCCCGCCGTGCTGAACCCGTCCCGCATCACCTGATCCAGGTCGGCGATCCCGGGGCCCTGGTCGGCGAAGACGGCCCGCACCCCGGATCTGGTGCCGCCGAGCGCTTCTTCGATCGACACGACGCCCTGGCCGGCGACGGCGTACCGCAGGATGTTGCGGGCCAGTTCGCTGCCCGCGGTGACCAGCTTGGTGGTCGCGGTCAGCCGCAGGCCGGCCTGCTCGGCGGCGCTGCGCAGCCCGGCGCGGACCCGCAGCAGGTCCGCCTCCCCGCTGATGATCACCTTTGTCCCGGACCGGTCGGTCCGGGACGGCTCAACCGCGGTGGCCATCGCTGCCCCATGGGCCGCCGTCGGCGCGGCCCCGGCGGAGTCTGGCCATCCCCTGCTCGGCGTTCAGCGCGGTGTTCACCGGTCCGAGGGACATGCCCATCTCGACCAGGGTGATCGCCACCGGCGGGCGGATGCCGACGACGGTCACCTCGGCGCCGAGCAGGCGGACCATGCCCACCAACCGGGCCAGCACGTGGGCCACGAAGGAGTCGACCACCGCCAGGCCGCTGACGTCGATCAGCGCTCCCCGGGCCCGCGTGCGCGCCACCTCGTCGGTGACCTCCCGCTCGATCGACCTGGCGGTGCTGTCGTCGAGCTCACCGTGCAGCGTCACCAGCAGGTCCTGGCCCATCCGCACGATGGCGATGTCGTCAGGCATTGGCGCCTACCGGACCTCCGGCATCGACCCCTGCCTGCACCAGCCGCAGCGCGAGCTGCAACGCGTCCTTGAGGCTGGTGCGGCTGCGCAGGCCGCCCAGCTCGATGCCCAGGTGCACCATGGACTGCGCCAGCTCCGGACGCACCCCGCTGAGGATGCTGACCGTACCCATCAGCCGGGCGGCCTCGACGGTGTTCAGCAGGTGCCGGGCCACGCCACTGTCGATCGCCGGCACCCCACTGACGTCCACGATCACCACTTCGGCCTGGTCGGCGGAGATCCGTTCCAGCAGGCTCTCGGTCAGCCGGGAGGCGCGCAAGCTGTCCAGGGTGCCGATCAGCGGGAGGATGAGAACCTTGTCCCACACCTGGATCACCGGAGTGGACAGCTCCAGAATCTCGTCGCGCTGCTGCTGCACCAGTCGGGCCTGCTCACGCCGGTCGGTCAGGTCGCGGGCCACCTTGACGAAGCCGGTGAGCTGCCCGTGGTCGCCGCGGATGGGGCTGAGCACGACATTGGCCCAGAACCGGGTGCCGTCCTTGCGGATCCGCCAACCCTCGGTCTCCAGGCTGCCGTCGCGCGCCGCGCTGGCCATCTCGCGGTCGGCCAGGGCCGTACGGGTGTCGTCGTCGGTGTAGAACTTCGACACGTGCTGCCCGATCACCTCGTCCGCGGTGTAGCCGGTGAGCTTGACGGCGCCGGGATTCCAGGAACGCACCAACCCTTCCTGGTCCAGCCGGATCACCTCGAAGTCGGCGATGCCGTCCACCATCTGCTGCACGCCGCGCAGCGCGGCATCCTGGTCGCGCCGGCTGGTCAGGTCGGCGGCCACCTTCACGTACCCGCCGATGGCCCCGTCCTGGTCGCGGATCGGAGCGAGCACCACCGAGGCCCAGAACTGGCTGCCGTCCCTGCGGACCCGCCACCCCTCGGTCTCGAAGCGGCCGGTCTCCGCCGCCGTCTGCATTTCCACCTCGGCCCGCCCGTCGGCGACGTCGTCCGCCGTGTAGAACACGGTGACCGGCTTGCCCAGGATCTGGTCGGCGGTGTACTGGGTGAGCCGCTCGGCGCCCGGATGCCAACTGGAGATGATGCCCTTCTCGTCCAGGCGGATCACCTCGTATTCGGTGATGCTGTCGATCATCTGCTGGTAGTAGGCGGCGGGCAGATCCCCGTTGACCCCGGCCTGGTCAGATGGCATGTGATCCCCCGCTGGACGCTTTACGACATTCCGGTGAAAGCTATTCATTTCTCAGCTTACGCCCAATTCACCCGCATCACCGGTCCTTGAAGTAGCCGAACAGCTGCCGCTCCCGGACGGTCCACGAGGCCAGAACCGTCCCGGCGAGCGTGGCCAGGGCCGCGGCGGCCGGCCCCCGCACGTCGATCAGGTAGACCTCCAACGGCCCGGCCGCCCCACCCAGCAGGACGCCGAAGACCAACGCGCAGGCGGCCAGCACGAGCCCGATGAGCGACCACGCCGCGGTCTCGATCAGCAGGGTGGCGAGCAGGGCCCGGCGCGACTGCCCCAGGTGCAGCGCGGCGGCGATCTCCAGCCGGCGCAACCGGATCGCGACAAAGCCCAGCAGCAACCCGGTGAGGGCACAACCCGGCAACGCGTACCGGGTGGGTCGGCCGGCAAACTCGCCGAGCCCGTCGAACCGGGTACCCGACCCGGTGTTGAGCTGCCCGATGGTGACCGGTTCAGTGGCGGTCGAATCGACCGTCAGCGCCGAGTAGAGCAGCTTGTCGCGCGTCGCCGACAACGGCCAGACGTCCGCCCAGCATTCGTCGAAGGTGCCGGTCGCCGGCTCCGGAAGCAACGCCGCGTAGGTCAGCCGGCTGTCGCGCCCGTCGTCGGGGTAGTCGTAGACGCCCGCCACGGACACCGTTCCGGCGGTGGTGACGAGCTCCTGGCCCGGCCGCACGCCCAGGGTCCGGGCCAGCTGCACCGGAATCCACGCCCCCGCGGCGGTGGCCGGGTCGCCGCCGAGCACCTCGATCAGCCCGGGGGTCACCGCGTACGCCTGGATCGGGTTGGCGACCATGGCCCGCAGCACGACGGCGTCGGCCTGCCGCAGCGCTCCGGCCGAGCGGATCCCGGTGACCGCGTCGAGGCGTTCGCAGGCGGCGGCGTCGGTCGCCTGCCGGGCCACCAGGACCCGCACCGACGCGCCGGCGGAGACGAACGCGGCGGCCCGTCGTTCGATGTCGATGATGGACCGGGCGTCGACGATGGCCAGCCCGGCGCTGACCGCCGCCAGCAGGATGCCCAGCAGCAGCGCCCGGGTGGTGCCGGTGACGACGTTGCGGTACGCCTCGGACAGGATCGAGCGCGCCCTCATCGACCCACCTCCCCCCGCCCGCCCGGCGACGGCGCGGCGCCGGGCGCACCCGGGCCGTCCCCCTCGCGCAGGGCCCGCGCCGACAGGTCGATGACCTCGGTACAGGCCGCCCGGGTGTGCGGGTCATGGGTGGCGATCACCACGATCGTGCCGTCCTGGGCGATCGCGCCCAGGGTGTCGTTGACCGTCGCCGCCGTGCTGATGTCCAGTTGAGCGGTCGGTTCGTCGACCAGCAGCAGGTCCGGCGCGGAGCAGAGCGCCCGGGCGAGCATCAACCGCTGCGCCTCGCCGCCGGACAGCTCACGGAACGGCTGGTGCCCGACCCCGGTCAGCCGGAAGCGTTCCAGCACCTCGCCCGCCCGCCGCGTGGCCTGCCGGCGGGACTGCCCCTTGGCCAGCAGGGGCAGGCAGACGTGATCGAGCGCGCTCCGGCCGGGCACCCCGTACGGGTTCTGGAAGACCCAACCGGTGCGCCGCACCCCGGTCATCCGCACGACGCCCTCGGTGGGCACCACCCAGCCGGCCAGGATCGACAACAGCGTCGACTTGCCCGACCCGGAGGGGCCGCACAGCCCGACGATCCGCCCCGGGCGCAGCTCGAAATCCAGTGCCTGGAAAAGGTACGCCGTGCCCGGGAACCGGTGCCCGAGACCGGTGCCGGTGACCCGCTTGCCGACGTCCGCCGCCGTTGTCATCCGCAGGACCTCATGGTGATGGCCGACCCGAGGTTGACCTGTGTCGGCGCCTGCGGCGTCGACACCAGCGTCGCGCCGAGCCGCGAGCCGACGATGGTGACCGGGTACGCCGTCGGGCCGGACTGGATACACCCCCGGTCCCCCTCGACCGCGAACAGCGCTCCGGGCGGCACCTTGAGGGTCCGCAGTGGACTCTTCAGCGCGATGCCGGCGGTCAGCTCGGGATCCTCGTCGGCCGCCTCCACCATGCGGTACTCCCGGGTGTCGGCGACCCGCTTCAGAAAGGCCGGGTCGGTGGCGGTGCCGTCGCGGCCCAGGGGGCCGGTCACCCCCATGGCCTCGATGACCCGGTCACCCGCGACGGTGTTCGGCGGGATGGACTCGACCACGACAGCGGTCAGTTGGGCCCGCGCCTTGGCGTACGTCTGCCCGACGGACGCGTACCCGCCCTGGATCAGCTCGCAGGAGTCGGCCACCACGGCGGGTCCGGGCAGCCAGAGGATCCGCCCGACGTCGACCCTGCCGTCGGGGCGCTCGACCCCGGCGGCCTGCTGCAGGCGGCGCACCGCCACCGTCGTACGACTGTCGTAGCTGCCGGTGATCCGCACCGGGTACCGCAGCCGGCGCAACTCGCGCTGCAGCGCCGTGACGTCGTCGCCGCGCTGGCCCCGGGCCAGGCTCCGGTAGAGCGGCGTCGGGGTGGCCAGGGCGATCAGCGGGATGTTGTTGATCCGGGCCACCGCCCGCCCCGAGATCAGCACCCGGCCCGGCCGGCAGGAGTTGGCCGTCACCCGACCGGCGAGGCCGACCACCAGCGGGGGTGCGGTCGACCGGTGCAGGGAGATCTTCACCGTCCGCTCGTCGGTGAGGTCCTCCCGGCCGACCGGGGCCGTGGTCACCTCGGTGGCCGCGCGCAACTCCCGGGGCGCGGTCGCCGGCCGGAGCAGGAAGCCGGTCGCGCCCCCCGTACTGAGCAGGGTCACCCCGGCCAGCACCGCCGTACCCAGGGATCTGCTCCTGGTCACGTCACCCCCCGCCCTTCGGGTTCCGGTTGACCGAGATGGCCATGCCGCCGGCGGTGAGGCACTTCTGCGCCTCGGGGTTCATCGGGTCGAAGTCCGTGGCCCCGGTCATGTCGCCGGTCACGAACGTGGTGAGCTTCTCCGGGGTGTAGTCGGTCGGCACGAGACCCGCCTTGACCAGGCACCGCACCACCACCAGCCGCGGGTCGGCGAGCAGGTCCGGGTTGTCGATCTGCGTCCGGTACAGGGCCTCCAGGCGCATCAGTCCGGCGTTGGAGGCGCATTCGCGCATCACCTTGGCGTAGGCGTCGACGTCCTTGCCGGCGCCCCCGACGTCGTCGGGTGGGGTGACCCGGTAGATGCCGTTGGGCAGCTTCGTGTACGTCTCCCGCAGCCCGGCGTCCTGCATGCACTGGCGATATCTGCTGAAGGCTTCCTCGTAATCCGCCGGGTCGATCTTTCCGGAGGCGATCGCGCGGTCCAGCGCCGCCCGTTCGAATTCGGATTTCGCCTCGGTTCTGGCCTGCTTGAACTGCTCGACCAGAGGCTTCATGCGCTCCCCCGTGCCCTGTTTCGGGCGGGCCTCGGTGTGTGACTCGGTGGCACACGCCGAAACGCCGAACAATGCGGCGACGAGCACCACGGGCCAGACCTTGAACAACCTCATCTCCCACTCCGATCCGTTGTCCGGCATCCGGAAACGGGCCACGACCACGCGGGTACGCGGAGAACCGCGGCTGCCCCCACGTGGCCATGGCCCGTTCTGTGCGGCCTAGCCGAAATAGTTGGCCGCGGCGTAGCTGAACGAGAAACCGCTGTCCGCCCGCGCCCAGGACCAGCCGGTGTACCAGCCGGACCAGATCCGGTCGCCGCCGTGCTGGGCGTAGGAGTTGCTCTGGTAGGAGCAGTCCTCGGTGTGGGCCTCCGCGTACGAGTAGCCGGTGGAGGCGTGACGGTAGTCGGAGGCACAGGCGGCCTGCGCCGGGCTGGCCAGCGTGATACTGGCGAACCCGCCGAGCAGCAGCCCGGCGGTGGCCATGCCGACTCCCGCCCGGTCGCGCAGGCCGCTGACGCGGCTCCTGGTGGTTGCTGTGGTGGACACGCAATGCTCCTCTCGGATGTCCCCA
>DASVVF010000395.1:0-3522 GCA_036386695.1 Catenuloplanes sp.
TCCTGGGTGACCGGGTGCGGATGCAGGACCACGCCACCGACCCGGGGGTCTACATCCGGTCGATGTCCAGCCGGGGTCATCTCGGCGGGTTGGCGGCCGCCACCCCGCAGGCGGTGCGGGTGCTGGAGGGTGCCGGCTGCGACGTGGTGCTGGTCGAGACGGTCGGCGTGGGGCAGGCCGAGGTGGAGGTCGCCTCGCTGGCCGACACCACGCTGGTGCTGCTGGCGCCGGGGATGGGCGACGCGATCCAGGCCGTGAAGGCCGGCATCCTGGAGATCGCCGACGTCTTCGTCGTCAACAAGGCCGACCGGGACGGCGCGGACGCCACCTACCGGGACATCCAGGGCATGATCGGGATGGGTGAGCGGCAGCCGGGCCAGTGGCGCCCGCCGGTGGTCCGGGCGGTGGCCAGCCGGGCCGAGGGGGTCGACGACATCGTCGCGGCGATCGCGAAGCACCGCGGCTGGCTCGCCGACACCGGCGAACTCGACCGGCGCCGGCAGGCCCGGGCCGCCGCCGAGGTGGAGGCCATCGCGTTGGGCGTGCTGCGGGCCCGGATCGGCTCACTGCGCGACGGTACGGCGTTGCCGACCCTCGCCGCCGCCGTGGCCGCCGGCACCCTGGATCCGTACGCGGCGGCGCAGCGGTTGCTGGCCGCCATCGACGGGTAGCCCGCGGGTACGTGGACAAACCGCCCGCGACACCGAATAGCCCTCGATCTTACCGATCGTTCAGGTAAGGCCCTAGAATCGGGACAGCCGGACCGCCGTGGGTCGGTCGGTTGTCGAGGAGGATGGCGCATGGACGCCGAGCAGATCGCCGCCGGACGGGCCCGCTGGCAGGCCCGCTACGACACCGCCCGCCGGCGCGACGCGGACTTCACCACCCTGTCCGGCACCCCGGTCGACCCGGTGTACGGGCCACCTCCCGGGGCGGCGTACCCCGGGTTCGAGCGGATCGGCTGGCCCGGGGAATACCCGTACACCCGGGGTCTGTATCCCACCGGCTACCGCGGGCGGACCTGGACGATCCGGCAGTTCGCCGGCTTCGGCAGCGCCCGGCAGACCAACGAGCGGTACCGGATGATCCTCGGCGCCGGTGGCGGCGGGCTGTCGGTCGCCTTCGACATGCCCACCCTGATGGGCCGCGACTCCGACGACCCGCAGTCGCTCGGCGAGGTCGGGCACTGCGGGGTGGCCATCGACTCGGCCGCCGACATGGAGGTCCTGTTCGACGGGATCGACCTGGCCGCCGTCACCACCAGCATGACCATCTCCGGGCCGGCGGTGCCGATCTTCTGCATGTACCTGGTCGCGGCGCAGCGGCAGGGCCTCGAGGTGTCCGACCTGGACGGCACCCTGCAGACCGACATCTTCAAGGAGTACATCGCGCAGAAGGAGTGGCTCTTCGACCCGGAGCCGCACCTGCGGCTGATCGGCGACCTGATGGAGTACTGCGAGGCCGTGATCCCGCGCTACAAGCCGCTGTCGGTCTCCGGTTACCACATCCGCGAGGCCGGCTCGACGGCCGCGCAGGAGCTGGCCTACACCCTCGCCGACGGGTTCGGCTATGTGGAACTGGGGCTCTCCCGCGGGCTCGACATCAACCGGTTCGCCCCCGGGCTGAGCTTCTTCTTCGACTCCCACCTGGACTTCTTCGAGGAGATCGCCAAGTTCCGGGCGGCCCGGCGGATCTGGGCCCGCTGGCTGCGCGACGAGTACGGCGCCACCGACGAACGGGCCCTGTGGCTGCGCTTCCACACCCAGACCGCCGGGGTGTCGCTGACCGCGCAGCAGCCGGTCAACAACGTCGTACGGACCGCCGTGGAGGCGCTGGCCGCCGTGCTCGGCGGCACCAACTCGCTGCACACCAACGCGCTGGACGAGACCCTCGCCCTGCCCACCGACGAGTCCGCCGAGATCGCCCTGCGCACCCAGCAGGTGCTGATGGAGGAGATCGGCGTGACCAACGTGGCCGACCCGCTGGGCGGCTCCTGGTACGTCGAGGCGCTCACCGACCGGATGGAGGCCGAGGCGGAGGAGATCTTCACCCGGATCCGGCAGCTGGGCGCCCGCGACTCGCACCCGATCGGCCCGATGACCTCCGGCATCCTGCGCGGGATCGAGGACGGCTGGTTCACCGCACACATCGCCGACGCCGCGTTCGGCTACCAGCAGGCCCTGGAAAAGGGGGAGAAGCGGATCGTCGGGGTCAACTGCCACACCGGCACGGTCACCAAGGACCTGGAGATCCTGCGCATCTCGCACGAGGTGGAGGACGAACAGCGCCGGACGCTGGCCGAACGCAAGGCCAACCGGGACGCCGAGCGGGTCAGGACGACCCTGGAACGGCTGCTCAAGGCCGCCCGCAGCGGCGAGAACATGATCCCGGCCATGCTGGACGCGGCCCGCGCCGAGGCGACCCTGGGCGAGATCTGCGGTGTGCTGCGCGCCGAGTGGGGCGTCTACCGGGAACCCGCCCGGTTCTGAGGCCCCCCGACCGGCCGTCCGTGGCTTGCCATGATCCGGCGCCGGCGGGATGCTTCAGCGCAGCGCAGCGCGGGCGACGGGGGTTGGGGATGCGGGCAGCACGATGGCGGACGTCGGCTCCGGCGGTCACCATGCCGCCGATACCGGGGGTACCGGGGGTACCGGTGGCAGCGGTTCCGGTAGCGGCGGTTCTGGTAGCGGCGGTCCTGGCAATGGCGGGCTGCGATGGTGGCGGGGCGCCGGAGGTCGCCGGTGGTCCGACCCCCACCGCGCTGGTCACCGGTTCCGACGTACCCTCGCTAGCCGGTTCGGCCGATCCGGCGCCGGGCGGTTCGGACCAACCGGCGCCGGGCGGGTCCGGTCCGCCGGGCACGACCGCGGCGCCGACCACCACCGGCGGCACGGTGGTCGCCAGCCCGGCAGCGCCGAACCGCACCGACGTTCTCGTCAGTTACGGCCGGCAGGGTGGCATCGCCGGCGTCCACGACCGGTTCGAGATCCGCGAGAACGGGTCCTTCACCATCACCGACGGGCGCACCCGGCGGACCACGACGGGGCAACTCGAGGCGGCGGACCTCACGGCGGTGCGTCAGGTGCTGCGGGACTCCCGATTCGCCGACCTGCAGACGTTCAACCGGGGCCCCCGGGGGGCCGATCTGTTCAGCTACGAGGTGATTTACCAGGGCCGACAGGTGTACGCCCAGGACGGCGGGGTGCCACCCCCGCTGCGCCCGGTGTTGGGCCTGCTCGGCCGCCTGTTGTCGCGCTACCGGTGAAGCAGGGCGACCGGGTCCGGAAACCGACCGCAGTGACGCCGATGATGGTCCGTCGGTGCGGCGCGGACCCGACGCCGCGCGTGCGAGACTAGACAACCATGAGCGACCCACGGACCACTCCGTCGATCTTCACCCGCGGCGCGGTTGACCTCGGTGCGCTGCGCGGCACCAATCAGGCGCCCAGCCGCACTCCCAGCGCCACACCGGCAACCGGCCCGTCGCCGACCGTGACGGGCGCGGCCGACCCGCCGGCCGGT
>DASVVF010000396.1:0-12792 GCA_036386695.1 Catenuloplanes sp.
CGGCGAGTTCGGCAAACTCGGACTGCTGGGCATGCACCTGAGCGGATACGGCTGCGCCGGCGCGACCGCCGTCGCGTACGGGCTGGCCTGCCTGGAGGTGGAGGCGGGCGACTCCGGGGTCCGCTCATTGGTCTCCGTGCAGGGCTCGCTGGCCATGTACGCGATCTGGCGGTACGGCAGCGAGGAGCAGAAGCAGCGCTGGCTGCCGCCGATGGCGGCCGGGGAGCTGATCGGCTGCTTCGCCCTGACCGAGCCCGACCACGGCTCCGACCCGGCGTCGATGGCCACCCGGGCGCGCCGCGACGGCGACGGATGGGTGCTGCACGGCGCCAAGATGTGGATCACCAACGCGCCGGTGGCGGACGTGGCGGTGATCTGGGCCCGGGCCGACGCCGGGGTGGTCGGCTTCGCCGTACCGCTGGACACCGCCGGGGTGGGTGTCCGCGAGATCCGGCACAAGATGTCCCTGCGGGCCTCCGCCACCGGCGAGATCACCCTGGACGAGGTGCGGCTGCCCGATACCGCGCGGCTGCCCGGCGCGGCCGGTCTGAAGGCCCCGCTGGCCTGCCTGACCGAGGCCCGGTACGGGATCGTCTGGGGAGCCCTCGGCGCCGCCCGGGACTGCCTGCACACCGCCATCGACTACGCCTGCTCGCGGGAGCAGTTCGGCCGCCCGCTGGCCGGCTTCCAACTGACCCAGGCCAAGCTCGCCGACATGGCCGTCGAGCTGCAGAAGGGCTACCTGCTCGCGCTGCACCTGGGGCGCCGGGCCGACGCCGTCGGGTTGCGCCCGGAACAGGTCAGCGTGGGCAAGCTCAACAACGTGCGGGAGGCTATCGCGATCGCCCGGCAGTGCCGCACGATCCTGGGTGCGAACGGCATCAGCGGCGAGTACCCGGTGATGCGCCACGCGAACAATCTGGAGAGCGTGCTCACCTACGAGGGCACCTCGGAGATCCACCAGCTGGTGCTCGGCCAGGCCCTCACCGGCAGCAGCGCGTTCAGCTGAGGCTGTCCGCCGTGGCCGGTCGCTGATCGACCCGGGCGGCCCGTTCGGCCGCCTCGGCCGCCGCGGTGGCGACGGCGAGCTTGCGGGTGAAGGCCCTGGTGTTCAGGTAGAGGCTGTAGCTGACCGCCATCTCGAAGAGCACCAGCAGGGCGCCGACCGCGATCGACACGCTGAGCACCGCGCCGGTCAGCGGCGCGAGGATGAAGACCGCCATGTGCAGCTCGACGGTGCTGATCAGGTTGAGCCGGATCCGACTGGCGATCAGCGCGTTGCGCAGCCGGACGTAGAGGGTGAACTGCGACCGGAAGTCCGGCCGCGGGTCGCCCTCGGTGATGCTCACGGCCGGCCCGGGTCCGCTGGCCGCCGGTCCGGGTCCGTTGGCCGCCGGGGCGGGTCGGACGGCTGCCGGTCCGGGTCCGACGGCTGCCGGGGCGGTGGGTGCCGGGGTGGCGGGTGCCGGGGCGGTCGGTGCCGGGTGCGCGCGGGCGGCCGCCAGACGCTGCCCGGCCGCGGCGAGCTGCTCGGCCATGGTGGCCTTGACCCGTGCGATCTCCAGCGAGTTGACGTGGTGCACGGTGTCCAGGAAGACGATCGCCCCGCCGACCACGAGGTACCAGATGTCGCGGGTCTGCGCGTACTGGGCACCGAACAGGGCGACCGCGCAGACCACCACCCGGATCCGGTCGAGCATGTAGTCCAGCCAGGCCCCGAACACCGTGCCGGTGCCGTTCAGCCGGGCGATCTTGCCGTCCATGCAGTCGAGCACGAAGGCGAGGTGGAACAGCAGGGCGCCCAGGGCCAGCCAGGGGCGCTCGGCGGTGCCGAAACACGCCGCAGCGCCCAGCCCGACCAGCAGCGCCGCGAAGCTGGTCCGATTGGGGGTGACCGACCGGTACGGGGCGACCAGTCGGACGAGCCGGGCCGCCAGCGGATCGACCAGCAGAACGGTCCACCACGAGTCGCGGATCTTGTACGTCTTGGCCCGGACCTCGTCGATCGGGATGCGGTTCAGCGGTCTCACCTCGGCGAACGTGGGAAGGGTCGCACCACCGGAGCCGGCCGCGCCGGCCGGGGCGAGCCCGTCGGGGGAACGTTACCGGAGGGGGTACCAGCCGACGGGTGACGCCTCCCGGGTGGGGCTCGCGGATGTCGCCGGCCGCCCGTACCGTGGGAGCGACACGGGGGCGGCGGTCGATGGGGACGGTGGGCGCGCGATGACCCGATCAGGCAATGTCGACGAACCGACCAGGGAGTATCCGGCGTACGCCACCGGTCGCGCCGTGCCCGGCCCGGCCGACGCGCCGGGGTCCGGGCCGACCGACGCGCCGGGGTCGGACCCGGCGGACGCGCCGGGGACCGCACCGGTGGCCGCCCCGCCCGGGCAGCCGTCCCGGCCGGCCCGGCGCAGCCGGGGGCTGATCTGGTTGGCGGTCGTGCTCGGGGTGGTGGTCGCCCTGGCGGCGGGTGTCCGGGTGGTGACCAGCTGGCCGGGGTTCCAGAATCCCTTCGCCGAGGAGCAGACGGATCGCAGCCAGCCGGCCCTGTTGCAGTCGATGCGCGACCTGAGCCGGTTCGTGGCCGCCGAGGGCAACTTCCAGGTGGTCATCGACCTGCAGCAGAACCGGAAGTACGTACCCGAGTTCCTGTTGAGTCAGCGCACGCTGTTCGTGGCGGCCGGGTCGGTCGACGCGTACGTCGACTTCGGTTCCCTGGCCGACGGCGCGGTCGTGCTGTCGGCGGACAACAAGACCGTCGAGGTGAAGCTGCCGGCCCCCCGGCTCGACGAGGCCGCCCTGGACATCGAGAAGAGCTACGTCTTCGCCCAGCAGGACGGCCTGCTGAACCAGTTGGGGAAGCTGTTCGGCTCGGATCCCAACCGGCAGCGCGACATCTATCTGCTGGCCGAGCAGCGGATCGCGGCGGCGGCGACCGACAGCGGCCTGGCCCAGCGGGCCCAGGACAACACCCGCAAGATGCTCGAAGGGCTGCTGCGCTCGCTCGGATTCGCCACCGTGACTGTGACCTTCGCCTCGCCGTGACCGGTCAGCGTCCGGCCACGCTGCGCGACCGGCCATCGCGGCTGCGGCCCGGCGGTCGCGCTCGCCGCGACGCAGGTGGGAGGCGTCGATGGCAGGCCGGCGCGGGGGTCGTCCGCCGGAGCTCGCGGGCCTGCCCCGGGTTCGCCGGGCAGTGGTTGACGATTCGCGGCGACACACTGTTAACCTAGGCGGCGAAAGCCGCCAGTATCCGCGCACGAGATCCCCTCGCCCCGCCGCAACCGACTGCGTTCGGGTGCCCAGGTGCAGCCGGGTAGCCGTCCAGCTGCTGGCACCGATTCGCGGCACCCGAGGAGGCATTCGTGACGTCCAGCGTTGCGGCGGTGTGGAGCCATCGCAGCGTCCTGCACCTTCTGGTGCGTCGCGACCTGACGGTGAAGTACCAACAGTCAGTGCTTGGTTACTTTTGGTCACTGATTGAGCCGCTCGCGATCGCCTCCATCTACTGGTTTGTCTTCGGTGTCCTCTATAAGACCACGGTGGCGCCGGGTGGGCCGCCGTATCCGATGTTCATCCTGAGTGGGATTTTCGCCTTCCAGTGGCTGAACTCGGCACTGGGCGAGGCAACCGGCGCGCTCACCGGCCAGGCCCGGCTGATCACGACGATGAAGGTCCCGCGCGAGGTTTTCCCCATCGGGCGGGTGGTGGGCCGGTTCGCCGAGTATCTGGCCGGGGTCCCGATCATCGTGGCCGGGGCGCTGATCTTCGGGGCGCCGTTCGGCTGGACGTTGTTCTGCCTGCCGGCCGCGATCCTGCTGCAGGGGGCGTTCCTGATCGGCATCGCGCTGCTGCTGTCGTCGATCAACGTGTTGCTGCGCGACGTGGAGCGGGTGGTGCGCCTGGTGCAGCGGACGCTGTTCTACTCGACGCCGATCATCTACCCGCTGTCCAAGGTCACCGAGTCGTCGCTGCCGCAATGGGTCAAGGAGATCTACCTGGCCAACCCGCTGGTCGGTATCTTCCAACTGCACCACGCCGCGTGGTACCCCACGGAGTTTCCCTCTGGCAGGCTGATCGCTGTCTCCGTCATCGGTTGCCTGATTACCCTGCTCGGTGGATGGTGGGTCTTCCGCCGGCTCGAGCCCGCCGTGCTCAAGGAGCTGTAGTGACCAAGCCGATCATTGAGGCCCGCGACCTGGGTATCCGGTTCGTGCAGAACCGCCGGCGCAAGCTGCGGATGCGCGAGATGTTCATTCACGGGCTGCGCCGGCAACCGTCCGGCGACGTGTTCTGGCCGTTGCGCAATCTCTCCCTCGACGTCCACCCCGGCGAGGCGATCGGCGTCATCGGGAAGAACGGCACCGGCAAGAGCACCCTGCTGCGGCTCATCGCCGGTGTGCTGATCCCGGACGAGGGCTCGATCAAGGTGCACGGTGCGGTCGCCCCGCTGCTGGAGCTCTCCGCCGGCTTCTCCGGCGACCTCACCGGCCGGGAGAACGTCTTCCTGGTCGGTTCGTTGCACGGGTTGACCCGCAACGAGCTGAAGGGCAAGTTCGACGAGATCGTCGACTTCGCCGGCGAGCAGGTGCAGCGCTCGATCGACACGCCGGTGCGGCACTATTCCTCCGGCATGAAGGTCCGCCTCGGGTTCTCGGTGATCTCCCAGCTGTCCCACCCCATTCTGCTGGTCGACGAGGTGATGGCCGTGGGCGACAAGGAGTTCAAGGCCAAGTGCTACGCGACCATGGCCCGGCTGCTGTCCGAGGGGCGCACCCTGGTGCTGGTCTCGCACAACGAGAGTGACCTGACCCGGTTCTGCACCCGTGGCCTGTTCCTGGACAAGGGCGAACTGCGCGTCGACGGCACGGTGCGCGCGGCCCTGGACGCCTACAACGGATTGGTGCCCGCGTGACGTTGGCGGTGCTGCTCACCGCCACCTGGACCGAGGTAGACCCCGCCGCGCAGCTGACCGGGGACCTGGCCGCGCAGTTGACCGCCGCCGGCGTGCGCGACGTCCGGGTGCTGGCCCGGCCACCGGCCGGGGCGGCCGTCCGTAAGCGCGGCCTGGCCGCGCTGGACAGCGGGGACGTCCCGGCGGACCTGCGCTCGATCGCCGCGCTGGCCGCCACCGCCGACGAACCGCTGCTGGTCTGTGCCGGCGACCTGGTCGCGCACGGCACCCTGCTGTGGATGCTCGCGACCGAACCCGCCGGCCGCAGCAGCATCCTGGTCGGCCCGGATGGGTCGGGCGGGACCGCCGTCGTGCAGGACCGCGGCCGGGTGGTGGCCGCCGCCGGGCGGCCGGCCGACGCCGAGGGCTCGGACGTCTTCCTGGGTGCGCTGTGCGTGGCACCGACGGACCTGCCCGCCCTGGTCGCGGCCGCCGATCGGGCCGCTGGGCGAGCCGCCGAGAAGGCCGCCGAGCGGGCCATCGCGGTGCCGGGTGAGGGCCCGGAGCCGGTCGGCGGGGTGCCAGGTGAGGGCCTGGCGCCGGCCATCGCGGTGCCGGGTGAGGGCCTGGCACCGGTCGGCGGGGTGCCCGCCACGGCGGTTGACCTGTTGCTGGTGGAGTTGCTGGCCGGCGGGGTGACCCCGGCGGTGGTCCCGGTGCGGGTGTTGCGGGCCGAGCGGGTCGCCGACGCCGGCGAACTGGCCGGGGCCCGGGCCGCGGTCGCGGCGGTCGACGAGGACGCCGCCCGGCTGCGCCTGTCGATCAAGGAACGCGACGACTTCTTCAGCACCTACTTCGTCAGCACCTGGTCGACGTCGGTCACCCGGTGGGCCGCCCGGCGTGGGCTCACGCCGAGCGGCGTGACGATGCTCTCGGTGGCGCTCGCGGCGGTCGCCGCCCTGGGGTTCTGGCAGGCGTCGCGTCCGGCCATGGTCGCCGGCGCGGTGCTGCTCTACCTCAGTTTCGTCCTGGACTGCGTCGACGGGCAGTTGGCCCGCTACACCCGGCACTTCGAGGCGTTCGGTGGCTGGCTCGACAACATGGCCGACCGCGCCAAGGAGTACGCCGTCTACGCCGGGTTGGCCGCCGGGGCGGAACGGGCCGGACTCCCCGGGGCGTGGCGACTGGCCGTCGCCGCGATCCTGCTGCAGACGGTGCGGCACATGACCGACACCTGGTACGGCGCCCTGCACGACGCCGCGGCGGTGCGGCGGGCCGGACCGGTGGCCCGGGCGGCGGTCCCGCCGGAGGCTGCCGGCGGACTCGGTGGCCGGCTGAGCCGGGCGTCCAACCGGGTGCAGGCGGACACCGGATCGGTGGCGTACTGGCTCAAGCGCACGGTGGTCCTGCCGATCGGCGAGCGGTGGGCGCTGCTGTGTGTGCTGGCGGCCGCGTCCAACGGTCGGACGGCGCTGCTGGTGCTGCTGGTCGCCGGGCTGTTCGCGGCGGCGTACACCCTGGTGCTGCGCTCGGTGCGGGCCCGCGCCATGCGGGTGGCCGTGCTGACCGGCGTCGACACCGCCCGGCACCGCGATGACGGGCCGCTGGTCCGGGGGGTGCTGGGGCGGTGGGTGCTGGGGCGGTGGGGGCGGTGGGCCCCCGGGCCGCTGCCGATGGCGGCGCTGGGTGTGGTGGGGGCGGCCGCCCTGGTGGTGACCGGCCTCACCCCGGCGCTGCGCGCCGGCGCGGGCACGGTCGCGCTGCTCATCGCCACCGTGCTGGTCCTCGCGGGCGGGCTGCCGGCCCGCTCGCCGCACACCGGTGCGCTGGACTGGCTGGTGCCGGCCGCGCTGCGGGCCGCCGAGTATCTGTTCGTGGTGGGGGTGGGCCTGCGGTTCGGGGTGCCTACCCCGATCGTGTTCGTATTGTTGTGGGCCCTCGCCATGCGGCATTACGACCTGACCGCGAGGATGGAAAAGGCCGCACCGGTGACGGCCGCCCCCGGGGTGGGCCTGGGCTGGGACGGGCGGGTGGTGGTGCTCGCGGTGGCCGCCCTCACTGGTCTGGCCCCCGTCGGTGTGGTGCTACTTGTCGGCTATGTAGTGTTCATTTTCGGCGCCGGCGCCATCGCCAACTGGTCCGTCCCACGCTCGGTGCCAACGCCGATGCCGGAAGGTGGTTTCCGATGACCCTACTCAGCGTCGTCGTGCCGGTTTACAAGGTTCAGGGCTACCTGCGCCAGTGTCTGGACTCCATCCTCGGGCAGTCGTTCACCGATGTGGAAGTTATCGCGGTCGATGACTGCTCCCCGGACGGCAGTGGACGCATCCTGACCGAGTACGCCGCGCACGACCCGCGGCTGCGGGTCGTCTCGCTGGAGACCAACGTCGGGTTGGGTCGGGCCCGCAACGCCGGCCTGGACCACGCCACCGGTGAGTACGTCTGGTTCGTGGACAGTGACGACTGGCTGGCCCCGGGAGCGCTGGGCGCGGTCGCCAAGCGGCTGCGGGCCACCGACACGGACGTGCTGCTGGTCGACTGGGTGCGCTCGTTCTGGAACGGGCGGGTGGTCCCGGGCACGGCGAACAAGCTGCTCCCCGCCGCCCCCGACACGTTCACCCTGGCGGACTGGCCGGCCGCCGTCGAGGTCCTGCACGTCGCCTGGAACAAAGTGGTGCGCCGCGACCTGCTCAGCCGACTGGAGTTCCGGTTCGACGAGGGGTGGTACGAGGACGTCTCGTTCACCTATCCGGTGCTGGCCGCCGCTGAGCGGATCAGCACCCTGGACCGGGTCTGTGTGCATTACCGGCAGCGCCGCACCGGCGCGATCACCCGGACGGTCGGCGATCGGCACTTCGACGTCTTCACGCACTGGGAACGGGCGTTCGCGCTGGTCGACCAGTACTGCGACGCCGCGCAGGCGCTGCGCCGGGTGCTGTTCAACCGGATGCTCTGGCATTATCTGGCGGTGCTCGGCAACGGTGAGCGGGTTCCGCTGGCCTCCCGCCGGGGCTTCTTCAAGCGGATGACCCAGCACTACCACCGGTTCCAGCCGACCGGGGGCAAGGCCGCCCCGGGCGGGGTGGACGGGCTCAAGCACCGGCTGGTGGCCCGCGGGGCGTTCGGGTCCTTCGAAACGCTCCGGCTGACCAAACTGGCCCTGAAGACGCTCAAGGGCCAGGCCCGCACCGGGCTGCGGGGGGCGAAGGCGGTCGCCAAGGGGGGCCGCGACCTGGTCTACCGCGGGTTCTACCGGGTGCTGCTGCTGCTGCCGCGCGACGAGCGGCTGGCGCTGTACTCCGCGTACTGGCACCGGGGCTACTCGTGCAATCCCGCGGCCATCTACGAGCGGGCCTGCGACCTGGCCCCGTCGGTTCGTGGTCTCTGGGTGGTGAACCGCGCCCGGGCGGCGGCGATGCCCCCGGGGGTGGATTACGTCGTCACCGGGACGCTGGCCTACTACCGGGCGTTGGCCCGGGCGCGCTGGCTGATCAACAACGTCAACTGGCCGAACTGGGTGGTGAAGCGGCGCAACTCGGTGCACGTCATGACCCATCACGGCACACCGCTGAAGATGATGGGGATGGACCAGCAGGACCACCCGGCCAGCACGATGGACCATGACTTCGCCGGTCAGATGCGCCGGGCCGACCGTTGGGACTTCAGCGTCTCCGCCAACGCGCACACCACCGAGGCGTGGGAGCGGGCCTACCCGTGCCGGTACCGGACGCTTGAGGTGGGCTACCCGCGCAACGACCGGCTGGCCCGGGCGACGACCGAGGACACCGCGGCGATGCGGGAGCGGTTGGGCATCCGCCCGGGTGAGGTGGCGGTCCTCTACACCCCGACCCACCGGGAGTGGACCAGCCAGGACGAGTTGGTCCTCGACGTCGAGGACTTCATCGACCGGCTCGGCCCGGACCACGTGCTGCTCGTGCGGGCGCACTACTTCCACGTCAAGCCGGCCCGTGGCACGGAGGTGCTGCGCCAGGGTCGGGTGCTGGACGTGTCGGCGTACCCGGTCGTCGAGGACCTCTACCTCGCCGCCGACGTGATGATCACCGACTACTCGTCGGCGATGTTCGACTACGCGGTGCTGGACCGCCCGCTGGTGATCTTCGCCCCGGACTGGCAGGCGTACAAGCTCCTGCGCGGGGTGTACTTCGACCTGATGGCGGAGCCGCCGGGCGCGGTGGCGACGACCTACACCGACCTGGTCGACCTGTTCCGCACCGGTGCGTACGCCGGCGACGCCGCCGGTAAGGCGCGGGCCCACTTCCGCCGGCGGTTCTGTTACCTGGACGACGGTGGGGCGGCCGAACGGGTGGTACGCCGGGTGCTGGTCGACGCCGGCTGAACCGGCGGCGTCGGCGGCACCCGCGCGCCAGGGCCCCGCGCCCGGCGGCGCTGCTAGTCTGCTGCGGTCCCGGCCGTGACCCGGGCGTGATCGAGAGGATCGACGGTGCGCGTACTGGTGTGCGGAGGGGCCGGGTTCATCGGTTCACATCTGGTGGACCGGCTGCTGGGCGAGGGCCACGCGGTCACCGTCGTCGACGATCTCTCACACGGGCAGCCGGAGCACCTGCAGGAGGCCATGGCCACCGGCGGTTGCGAGCTGGTGAAGGTCAGTGTCACCGACCCGTCGCTGCCCGATGTCTTCGCCGCGGCCGCACCGGAGGTGGTCTACCACCTCGCCGCCCAGATCGACGTCCGGATCAGCGTGGCCAACCCGCTGCTCGACGCGTCGACAAACGTGCTGGGCACAGTGGCGGTGCTGGAGGCGGCCCGCCGCGCCGGCAGCCGCAAGGTGCTGTTCGCCTCGTCGGTGGCGATCTACGGGCCACCGGCCCGGTTGCCGGTCACCGAGGACTTCCCGGCCAACCCGCTCTCGCCGTACGCGGTGAGCAAGCTGTCCGGCGAGTACTACCTGCGCCAGTACCACGACCTGCACGGTCTGCAGACCACCACGCTGGTGCTGACCAACACGTACGGGCCGCGGCAGGACCCGCACGGTGAGGCCGGGGTGGTGTCCATCTTCACCGACGCCATGCTGGCCGGGCGGCCCACCCGGGTCTTCGGCGGCGGGACCAACACCCGTGACTACGTTTACGTCACCGACGTCGTCGACGCCTTCGTCCGGGCCGGTGCGGACGTCGCGGCCGGGGAGCGGCTGCACATCGCCACCGGTACGGCCACCACGGACCTGGAGCTCAACCGGGCGGTCGCCGCGGCGGTCGGTGGTGCCGGGGAGCCGGAGTTCGCCCCGGCCCGCCTCGGTGACCTGCCGGACATGGTGGTCGACGCGTCCCGGGCTGCCCGGGTGCTCGGTTGGACTCCCCGGGTGAGCCTGGCCGAGGGCATCGCCCGCACGGTAGAGGCGGCCCGCGCCGCGGGCCAGCCTGTGCTGTGACGGCGGAGATGGACGTCGCCCCGGCCACTGACCCGGACCACCGCCCCGACGAGCCCGACCGGCCGCCCTGGCGGCGTTGGCGGCCCTCGCCGTACCTGCTGCTGTCGACAGTGGTGGTCCTCGGCCTGGCGTTGATCGCGGCCCGGCGGCCGTGGATCGGCGACTTCGGGTTGCACGCCGCGGTGGTGGAGCGGCTGCGGGCCGATCTGCTGGATCCCGGGAACCCGCAGGTCGCCGCGGACACGGCCAGCCCGTACTACTCGCCGTACACCGTGCTGTTGGCGCTGGTGGCCCGGCTGACCGGGGCGTCCGGGGTGACCGTGCTGACCGTCGCGGCGCCGTTCTGCGTGGCGTTGCTGCTCTACGGGTTGCGCCGGTTCGTCGCGGTGTTCACCGACAGCCGGTGGGCGCCGGTGCTGGCGCTGGTGTTCGTACCGTTGCTGTGGGGTCCGGACGCGCCGGCGTGGAGCGGCTTCCTGGCGTTGCGCGGCCTGCCGTTGATCTCGCCGTATCCGAGCACCGTGGCGACCGCGCTGATGCTGTTGTGCTGGGCGGTCCTGGCCGCGGCGGTGGACCGGCCGCGGTGGTGGCGGTGGGCGCTGGTCGGTCTGCTGGGGGTGTTGACCGTGCTGGTTCACCCGTTCACCGGGGCGTGCGCGGTGCTGGGGGTCCTGGCGCTGGCGGTGGGCCGGGTACGCCGGCTCGGCCGCGCCCACCTGCCCGGCCTGGCGGCGGGCCTGGTGCTGGCCCTGGTCATCGCGCTGAGCTGGCCGTACTTCTCGGTGCTGGGGGTGTTGTCGGCGGCGGACGACTTCGACGCCATCCATGTCCCGCTGTACCGGGACCCGCTGCGCTGGTACGGCCTCGGTTTCGCGGTGGGGCTGCCGGCGGTGCTCGTCCGGCTGCGTCGTGACCGGCTGGACCCGCTCGCGGCGCTGTTCCTGATCACCCTGCTGGTGGTCACGTTCGGTGGCCTCACCGGCCGGTACGCGTTGGGCCGGGTGTGGCCGGTGGTGCTGTTGAGCCTGCAGGTGGCCCTCGCCGTCGAGTTGGCGGACGCGTTGCCGGGCGCCGGGCGGGCGGCATCGCGGGCCTGGGTGCGGACCCGGCGGGGTGTGGCGGCCGTCGTGTCGGCGGTCCTGACGGCGGCGGCCTGCGTGGCCGGTTTCAGCTTCCAGTACGGCAACCTGCTGCTGGTCCTGCCGCAGGATCAGCTCAGCGCCCGGGTCCGCGCCGAGCACCGGGTGTCCCGGCCGCCGAACTACGGCTGGGCCGAGCGGCACATCGCGGTCGGCGACGTGGTGCTCTCGGACAACCGCGACGCCGCCCGGGCGCTGTTGCGCGACGGGGCCCGGTTCGTCACCCCGCCGTGGCCGGATCCGTTCCTGAGCGACGAGACCCAACGGGCCGCGGATCAGGCGACGATGTTGAATCCGGCCACCCCTGCGGCGCGCCGGCGCGAACTGCTGGACCGCTACGGCGTCGACTGGATCCTGACCACGACGGACGGGACCGGTTGGGTGGACAGTTTCGCCGCCGAGGCGGTGGACGGTCCCGGTCGTCGCCGACTGCTGAAGCTGCGTTGACAACCTGTTGAGCATCCGGCATGTGTGTAATCAATCTGTCACGTTATGCACATGGAACGTTTACCCGATGGGCTAATGCCCATGCGGCTGGTCACAGTTACGGGGCGGAGGACCGGCTCTAGGAACTTTGGGGAGGTGGCGGTGACCACCGTCGCGCTCAAGGACGTCACCAAAGTGTTCCGGGACGGGACGGTGGCGGTCGACAAGGTGAACCTCGACGTCAACGACGGCGAGTTCATGGTCCTGCTCGGGCCGTCGGGATGCGGCAAGTCCACGGTGCTGCGCATGGTCGCCGGCCTGGAGGATCCGTCGAGCGGCGCCATTCTGCTCAACGGCGAGCTGGCCAACGAATTGCCGCCGCGGGAGCGGCGCATCGCCATGGTGTTCCAGGACTTCGCGCTCTACCCGCACATGAGTGTCAACGACAACATCGCCTTCCCCCTGCGGTTGTCCGGGGTGGAGCCGGGTGCGCGCATCGAGCGGGTCGGCGACGTGGCGGGGGCGTTGGGCATCGGCGACGTACTGGGACGCAAGCCCAACCAGCTCTCCGGTGGCCAGCGCCAGCGGGTGGCGATGGGACGGGCCATCGTGCGCCGGCCGGGGCTGTTCCTGATGGACGAGCCGCTGTCCAACCTGGACAGCGGTCTGCGCGCCGAGTTGCGCGCGGAGATCTCCGGACTGGTCCGCGAGCTGGGGGTCAGCACCATCTACGTCACCCACGACCAGGCCGAGGCGCTGACCATGGCGGACCGGGTCGCGATCATGCGCAAGGGCGTCCTGCAGGACGTCGGTACGCCGACCGAGGTGTACGGCCGGCCCGCCACCCTCTACGTCGCGGCGTTTCTGGGCAGTCCCCGGATGAACCTGCTGGAGGCGTCGGTCTACGTGCACCTGGACCG
>DASVVF010000397.1:0-7667 GCA_036386695.1 Catenuloplanes sp.
CCAGTGCCGTAGCAGCACGACCTTGCGCTGCTGGAACGCGTCCAGGGAGCCGGACTCGGTGAAGCCCAGGGTGGGCTGGCCGATCCAGCCGTATCGGACGCCGTCGATCAGGAACTGCAGCCCGGCGGCCGCCCCCTGGCGCTGCGCGTCGCTCAACGGGGTCGGCCCGGTCGGCAGGTCATCCCCGAAAGCCCAGATCATCTTGCCGGTAATGGGGCGGCGGAAAGCACTACGTCGGCCCGCGCTTTGGCGGCCGGCAGCCGGTGCACCTCAGGCGGGCTCAATGAGCCCGCGGGCCATGGCCTGTGCCACGGCGCCCGCCCGGTTGTCGGCGTCCAGCTTGCGGTAGATGCGGACCAGGTGCGTCTTGACTGTCGCCTCGGTCAGGAACAGCGCCTCCGCGATGCCCCGGTTGCTCAGTCCGCGGGCCACCAGTCGGACTACCTGCACCTCCCGGCCGGTCAGGACAGCCGAGGGAGCGACCACCTGCCCCACCAGACGGGCGGCCGCCTGCGGTGCCAGTCCGACTCCACCGCGCGCGGCGGTACGGATCGCGCGGTACAACTCGTCGGGCGCGCCGGCTTTGAGGACGTACCCGCGAGCCCCCGCCCGCATGGCACGCACCACATCGGCCTGCGTGCCGTAGCTGGTCAGCATCACGACGTTGACCCCCGGCACGGTGGCGGTGAGCTGCCGGGTCACCTCTACCCCGCCCAGGCCGGCATCCTCGTCGCCGAGCCGCAGATCCATCAGCACGACATCGGGCCGCAGCCGGCCGACGAGCTGCACCGCCTCCGCGCCGGTGCCCGCCTCACCGACCACCTCCAGGTCCGGTTCACCGTCGAGCAGTGCCCGAAGCCCGGCGCGGACCACGACATGGTCGTCGACAAGCAACAGCCGTAGGCGCCGCTCCCCCATGCCGGGTGGGTCGGGCATGCGCCCGCGGCCTCCGGTGCGCTCGCTCATGCGGCGATCGCGAAGGAGGACGGCTGCGGGACCGGCCTCGCCCCGGCCGGATGCAGCGGCAGGGTGGCGGTCACCGTGGTGCCGCGGCCAGGAACACTGTCGACGGTGAGGGTGCCGCCGCGCCCCTGAAGCCGTTCGCGCATGGCGGGCAGTCCGAAGCCGCGCCCCGACGTGTCGACTACCCGGTCCTCGGCGAAACCCACACCGTCGTCGCGGACGCACAGCACGACCCGGGCGTCGGCGCCGTGCAGCGTCACGACGATCGACGTCGCCGCGGCGTGGTCCCGCGCGTTGGCGACAGCCTCCTGGGCGACCCGCAGCACCGTCGCCGTGACATCGACCGGCAACGGTTCCGACACGGCGTGGCTCTCGTAGCGGACGTCAAGGGCGGCGCCGGCGAGCTGCGCCCGGGCGCACAGGGCGGTCAACGCCGCGTCGAGGTCGCCGTGCTCCAACGCGGGCGGGGTCAGATCGGCGATCATTCGTCGGGCCTCGAGCAGATCGTCGCCCAGCGCATCGACCACGGCCCGGACGCGTGTTCGGGCCGTGTCCGGCGATCGCTGCCAGTCGCGGTCGGCGGCCTGCAGCAGCATGCGGCTGCCGGCAAGCTGCTGGGCCAGTGAGTCGTGCAGGTCCCGGGCGATCCTGGCCCGTTCGGCGAGAACGCCCGCCTCGCGTTGCTGCCGGGCCAACTCGGCGCGGGTGCGCTGCAGCTCGCCGATGAGACGCTGCTGCTTTGTCGCGTCGTCCCGCTGCCGGTGGTAGAGGGCCGTGGTGGTCCAGAGCGCGACAACGGGTGCCACCATGGCGTCGGCCTGCCCCATGCCGGTACGGCCCGCGAAGGCGAACACGAGCGCGCCGGTGAAGGCGGCGACGACGGGCACGGTGGCCGCGCTGGGCAGCGCCCGCAGCGCGACACAGGTCAGCGGAAGCGCGCACCATGCGAGCGCCTGCGGCAGCGACCCGGGGGCGACCGCGAGCAGTGCCAGCCACACGGCGACGAGGGCGACCAGCCAGGCCGCGCGCCACCGCTGCCACCGGTGCCACAGCACCAGACCGGTGGTGTAGAGGGTCGCCAGCGCGGCCGTCAGGGCCAGCGTGTACGGGCAGGCGGAGCCCTCGGTCGTCAGTAGGCTCAGCGTCGCGGCGGCGACGAGCACGAAGAAGGCGGCGTGCGACAGATCGTCGAATCGCAGCCGCGCGGGCAGGTGCCGCCGGGCCGGGAGATGCGGAACCTGCCGGAGGTGAACGTCGTCCATGCCGTCGCCCTTCCAGGGAATCGTGCCGTAGGTCCTACTGCCCGTTTGGAGCGGATGGTCAACCGTTCGATTGAACCACGGTTGCATCGCCCGATGCGCTGCTGTCAATCGTTCCCGTGATGTCCGGCGACGGGTGAAACGGCAGAGTTGCCCTAGCGGCCGATCCGGCCGCTGTCAGCCACGTGGCAGCAGCGCAGACGTGGCGGAGCGTGGGGGCACTGCCGCCCCGGGGAGAGGAGCCGACAGATGGACGGTCTGAACAGGAGGCGGGTGCTGACCGCTGGTGCCGCCTTGGGGGCGGCGGCCCTGGGCGCCCCGCTCGCCGGTGTGGCGGGTGCAGCCGGCGCGAACCGCGGTCCTCGGGTGCCCGAGGACACCCGCACCCTTGACGAGCTGCACCAGCAGGCCTTGGCCGAGGGGGGCGAGCTGGTCGTCTACGCCGGTGGCGACATCCCCGGCCAGCAGGACCGGGCCCGGCAGGCGTTCCTCAGCCGGTTTCCCGGGATGCGACTGACCATGGTCGTCGATTACAGCAAGTTCCACGACGTCCGGGTGGACAACCAGCTGGCAACGGGCACCCTCGTGCCCGACGTGGTGCAGTTGCAGACGGTGCAGGACTTCGTCCGGTGGAAGCGGCAGGGTGTGCTGCAGGCGTACAAGCCGGCCGGCTCCTCCCGGATCCACGAACGGTTCAAGGACCCGGACGGCGCCTGGACCGCCCTGTCGGTGCTGGCCTTCAGCTACCTGTACGACGTCGCCGCTACCGGTGCCGATGCGCCCGGCTCCCCGGCGGAGCTGATCTCGCCGCGCTGGCGGGGCCGGATCGCGTCGTCGTACCCACACGACGACGACGCGTCGCTGTACCTGTACAAGCTCTACACCGAGGCGTACGGCCGGTCCTGGCTGGCCGGGATGGCAGCGCAGGAGATCCAGTTCGCCCGCGGCAGCCACACCCCGCGCGTGGCAGTCGACGCACGGCAGAAGGAGGTGGGAGTCGGCACCGCCGGCTCCCTGACAGCGCCGGCCACGGCCCCTGTCCGGTGGGCCGTTCCCGACGGGCACCCCTTCGTCGCATGGGGTCAACGGGCGGCAATCCTGGTCGGAGCCCGTCACCCCGCCGCCGCCCGCCTGTACCTCAGCTGGGCCGTCTCGCCAGGGGTCCAGCAAGGCAGCTTCAACGGTTGGTCGGTGCGCACGGACGTCACCCCGCCATCGGGTCTGCGACCCATCTGGGCGTACCCGAACGCGCACCTGGACGGATTTGTGCGGTTCATGGCGGACCGCGCCGAGGCCGAACGGTGGCGACAGACCTTCGCGCTCTATTTCGGCGAGGTCGTCGGCGAGCCCACCGCGGGGCGGCTCGGCCTGCATCCGGGTCGCTGAGCTGATCGCCGTGACCGGACCTTCCGCCGCAGTCCTGCTTCGCGATGCATGGACGGCACATGACCTCGACGAGGTTGCGCCCGGTGGGCATCCGGTCCCACCGGGCCGTCAGGATCATGTGCTTCGACTGCCTGAACTTGCCGACGGGCGGTGGGTCCGGACGGCAGCGAGCCGGCTTTGGACGGCCTCGGCGTCACGGTGGCCAAGGCTCGTGAAGAGCCTCAGTGCTCGGGACCAGGCGGTGCGGGCGGCGTCGAGATCGCCGTCGGCATGGTGGACGTCACCGAGCTGAGCCCAGGTGTCAGCCTCGTTGTAGCGGTCGCCGAGGTCGCCGTACAGCGCGATGGCACGCTGATAGCAGTCGACGTCCTTGGCGTGCTGGTCGAGGTGATGGTGGATGTAGCCCAGACTCTGCCAGGTGTCGGCCTGCCCATCGCGGTCGCCGAGCTCCTGGAACAGCGTGAGGGCGAGGGTGCAGTGGGTCAGGGCCTGAGGGTGGCGGCCGAGTCGGGCGTGGCACAAGCCGACCCCGTTGAGGGCATGGGCCCGTCCCTGGCGGTGCCCGGCGAGCTGGTACAGGTGCAGCGCCTGGGCCACATAGCGCAGGGCCTGTGCGGGGTGATCCTGCCGCAACCAGTGGTAGGCGAGGCTGAAATGGATACGGGCCCGGAGGACCCGGTCGGTGGTGTGAGCGGACAGGGCCAGCGCGCGTTGGAGATGGGTGTGGGCGTCAGGATGGTGACCGAGATGGGTGGCGGCATGCGCGATACGACGGTGGGCGTCGGCCTGCGACCTGGCATCGGATAGGCGCTCGGCGGACTTCGCGACCGCCCGCCACGCCGCGACCTGGTCGTGCCAGTGCCCCGCGCGGTAGAGAAACATGTCGAGTGTCCATGCCAGCTGCGAAGTACGGGTGTCGGGGTCGGCGTCCATGGCGTTGCGCAGGGTGGCCAGCAGCACGGTGTGCTCTGCGGCCAGCCAGGCCTTCGCCGCCGCATGGTCGGCGAGGCGTTCCGGACAGACACCGGTTGCGGCCGGTGTGAGGGGCGGGTCGATCGGATCGCGGGCCGGACTGAGGAGGCGATCCGCGGCGTGCGCGGTGTGAAGGTAGTGATCGAGTAGTCGGGTCGTGGCAGCCCGACGAGTGGCGTCATCATCAATGTCGTGGGCGAGGTCCCTGGCATAGGAACGCAACAGGTCGTGGAAGGTGTATCGGTGGGGCAGGTGTTCGACGATCAGGTTGGCACGGGCCAGTTCGTCCAGCGACCGGCGGGTCGCGGACCCCGGACGACCGTCGAGGCTTACCGCGGCCGCAACCGAGATGTCCAGACCGGGGTGCAGGCCCAGCAGGCGGAACAGCCGGCCCACAGCCGGACTGAGCGCGGCTACCGACCACGAGAACACCGCCCGAACCTGGCTGGCGGGGTCCCCGGCGTCGAGGGCGTCGAGCCTCTGCTCGGCGTCACCGAGCTGAGCGGCGAGGACGTCCAGGCGGAAACCGGTCTGCCGGGCGCGGGCGGCGGCGATGGCCAACGCCAGCGGCAATCTGGCGCAGGCGGTGATGATGTGGTGAACGGCATCGGGTTCGGCAGCGATTCGGGTATGGCCGAGCCGGTAGGTCAGCAGATCACGAGCCTCCGAAGAGGACAGGACATCGAGGGCCAGCGGCTGCGCGTTGTCGAGGGCGAGCATGCCGGTAAGCTTGTCCCGGCTGGTCACAATGGTAAGCGCCGTCGGGGTTCCGGGTAGCAACGGACGAGCCTGCTCGGCGTCCCGGGCATTGTCCAGCACCACCAGGATGCGTTTGCCGGCGACCAGGGTGCGGTAGAGGCCCACCTGGGCGTCCATCGTCGCGGGAACACGTTCGGGTGGAACGCCGAGGGCGCCGAGGAAAACCCGGACAGCCTCAGCCGGCTCCATCACCTGCCCGCCCGGGGCGAACCCACGAAGGTTCAGGTACAGCTGTCCGTCGGGGAATGCAGCGCGCATGGTGTGGGCCCAATGCACCACAAGGGTAGTTTTGCCGACGCCGGCTGCGCCGGACACGGCGCACACGAGCGTCGGATGCGACGGCGAGTTGGACGCCGGAACGACAAGGGCGTTCAGCGCCTGCAGGTGATCCACCCGCCCGGCGAAGCCCGGATCGGCGGGCGGCAGTAGCGAGGGCACCACCGGCGTCCCGGCCGCAACATGCGTTGCGGCGGGTCGGCAAAGCTCGCCACGCAGGATCGCCTGGTGCACCGCCTGCAGTTCGCTGCTCGGATCGGTTCCCAACTCGGCGGCGAGCTGCTCACGGATCCTGGCGTAGTACTGCAGTGCTTCGGCCGGTCGGCCCGCGGCGTGCAGCGCCCGCAGCAGGACGACCGCCAGCGGCTCCGCGAAAGGGTGCCTGCCGGCCAGGTCGGTGAGGGGGCCGAGCACGACGGCCGGCCTGTCCGCGAGCATTTCCGCCCGTGCCCACGCCACCGTGACGTCCAGATACTGCTGCCGCAGGTCCTCGCGCACCTGCGTGGCCCACCGCCCGCCTACACCGGTCAGTGGATCGCCCCGCCACAGCGTCCTGGCCTGGCTGAGCAGCTCCGAGTCCGTCGCCGCCGCTGCCGTCGAGGCGGACCGGGTGAGGCGTTGGAAGTGCTGCAGATCGACCAGCTCCACGTCGGACTCCAGCAGGTAGCCACCCGACCGGCGCACCAATCGGGGGGCCGACCCATCGTGGGCCGCGACACGTTCCAGAAGCCTCCGGATCCGGGTGATGTAGACCTGTAACGCCCGGCGGGCCCCGGCCGGCGCGTCGTCCCACACCCGGTCGACCAGGGTTTCCATCGGCACCGGCCGACCCACGTCCAGTGCCAGCGCCGCCAGGGTGTGCCGCTGCTGCGGTGGTCCTGCCTCCCACAGGCGCCCGCTGACACGTACCTCCACTGGTCCAAGAACCCGAATCTCCACCACGCGCTCCCATGTGGGCCGGAAGTGACGACGACCGTGCAGCCGGACAGTTCACCGGCACCGTGGCGGTGACTGACAACGAACGTGCTCGAATCATCGGGCCTGCCGACGCGGGTGCCGTTGATCGATTGGTTACCAAACTCTTACGGCTGACCAGTCTTCCCGGACTCGGGTTGACCGCCTTCAGCCGGCTTCCCGCGCCGACGTGGCAACCCAGCAGCAACGCCCGCGGCGGCCGTTGCCGGGGCTCGAAGAAGGCGCCCGGCAGCTGACCGACAACCGCGGACGCCGCAGGACCCCGCCGATCAAGGCGGGGTCCTGCGGTTGCGGCAACCACCCGTAGGGGCATTCGATGTCCCGACGCGACCGGCCTCAGCAGCCCGACGACCGAAGCAGTCGCCCTACCGTCTTCGGCGCTGTGCCTTGCGCTCAGCCACCTGGCTGCCGAACTGATCGACCGCTGGAATCAGCCGATCGACCGCTGAACCAGCCGAGGGCCAGCTCAGACGAGTCTCGACAAGCGTAGTGACATCTGACATCCACCTGGCCGGGAATCGGTGTCGATGCCAATTGTCAGCGGCGCCCCGGGGCGCACCGTACGCCAGAACCCGGGCGGGGCGGTATTGAAGCACTGGCCGATCCCGTCCGCCCAGAACTGTACGTCGAGTCCATATTCCCCATCACCGGACGCGTCGAAGGTAAGGTTGCAGAATCCAAACCTGTTGTCGGTGTCCATCTGGATGCGGGTGCCGAACTCCCCGCCGGTCAGGATGCCGTTGACCGGAATACTGAACGTTCCCTGCCGGTTACCGCACTGTCCCGCGTCACTGGGACCGGCCGGCTCCCAGCGGTAGGTGAAATTGGGTATCCTGACGAGTCCGGGGTCCCGGATGCCGAGTTGGAATTCACATGAGCCACTCCGGTTGCTGGTGTCGATGCGGACCGGAATGGTCCAGTTAGGCGCCACCGCCCACTGTGTGCCCTGCATGGGGCCGCACTCTCTCGCAGAGCCGTTCGTCGCGAAGTACATTCCGATCTGGGGCTCGGGTATGGCAGCTCCGGCGGGTTGCGCAGCGACCATTGTGGCCAGACCGCAGGCGAGCACCAACAGGC
>DASVVF010000398.1:0-3418 GCA_036386695.1 Catenuloplanes sp.
GGCCCGGCACGTAGGAACGCCCCGGGCTGACACACACGCTCGGATGAGTCATGATCCCCCCATGGGGTTCTGGGGGAGTTTCGTTGTCCATCGCGGCGAGGCGCTGGTGTGGGACCTGCTGCCCGAGGTGCCCGCCCTGCACGACGGTGACCTGGAGTACGACCAGATCTCCGGCGGATGGCAGGTCACCCGGATCTGGCTCTCGTCCGGCGACCTGCCGGACACGTTCCTCACCGACCTGCGTGACGCGACCGGAGCTCCGGTGCTGGCCGCCAACATCCTCGACAGCTCCACCGCGTACGTGCACGCGGTCGGTGTGCGGACACCGTTCTGGGACACCTGGCTGAACATCGACAGCGCGGTCGGGCACTCCGTGCTGCCGGCGTCGCCGTTCGACGAGGACGGCAACTACCTGGGCGACGACTGGGAGGACCCGCACTACGAAGCCGAAGCGGCCGCGGCCAAGCAGAAAATGCTCGCCGAGACGCTGAGCGGCACCGCCGCCGCGACCGCCGCGGTGGCGTGGGCGCGAGACGCCGGCCTGAGCGCGGCGCCGGTCGCCGCGGTGCAGGCGGCGCTGGCCACCACCGAAACCTTCGTCGAGGAACAGTTCTTCGCGGTGCTCAACCGGCTCGGCGTCGACACGAACGCGGTACCGCCCCAGCCCACACTCGCCGAGCTACTGACCGGGCTGATCGGCCACCGCCTGCAGGGCATCGACGTCATCGCCCACCAGCCCGTACGCGGCGAACACCTGAGCCACGCCGCGGCGCCTGACCTGCTCTGGCACTTCGGCGACCACCCCCTCATGATCTCGTGCGGGTGCCGCGACGAGATGGAGATGCGACCAGTGACCGCCTCACCGGATCAGCGATCCCCGTACGGTCCGGCAGCGGCATTCGTGGACGCCAGGCTGACCGGCGCCGCGCCCCTGTACGGGAAGTATGCGCAGGCCGAGGGCGCGGTGCTGCGCTTCAGCGAACGCGACCTCGTCGTCCGGCCCACAAGCGGCGACTGGGTCACGACGCTGGACGACAGCGTCCGCCCCGGTCCCTGGTTGCCCTGACCGCCACCGAACGCACCTCCCCGATCGGCAGGCCGAGCAGCGCCAGGCACCTATTGAGTCACTCTGGCGCCCCCGGACGAGGATGCCGCGCCAAGCGTCGATCATATGCTCGGCGAACTCCTCGAGGCCGGCCGTACGCTCCTCCAGCCACGTGTCGCTCACCCCCACAGCTCGCGAAGTGCGAACCGGCAATCAACTGGGACGGGCGTCGGTCATCACCACGTTGGTGATCGTCTCGAACTGGAGGGGACGGGGCTCGCCCGGTGGCAGCACCGGGCGGACCGCGTCGAACACGCGACAGGCCGCTTCCTCGGTCCAGCCGGCCGGGTCGTCGGTGGCGCGCAGCAGCAGGCCACCGGTACCAAGCTCGATCACCTCGGCGAAGGCGCCGCTCGCCCGCATCGCGCCGGCGCCGCCCAGCGCCTCGGCGATCTCGGCCGGACAGACCGTCACCCACTCATAGCCGCGCAGGAACCGCCGGCCTTCGCTGAGCGAGTCCTTGGGGATGCGGCGCAGCAGCCGGTCCAGGGCGGTCGACGGGCTGTGTGGATAGCGGTTGACCAGGATCTCGCCGTACACCGGGTCGGCGACGTCGCCGACCGCGCGCAGCACCCCGATCATCGCGTCGGCGACCGTAGGCAGCACCGCCGGTTCGGCCAGGTCGGCGAGCAGGTCGAGCCAAAGGAACTCGTCAGGCCCCGGGCGGAAGACCATGAGATAGGCCAGCTTGATCGGACCGCGCGGCCGGTCGTCACCGTAGCTCCAAATCGTCTGCAGCTGATCGAGATCCGGAACCAGACCGTCGGCCCAGACCCCAGGTGTCATCGGGCCGCCGCTGCCGTCCGGCGCCCGGGTGAAGCCGGTCACCTCACGGTCGACCGCGGAGGCCCCCGGCGGCTGGACCATCGGCAGCAATGCCGCCTCGGCCGCGTCGTGCCACACGCGCACGGCCGGCAGGTCGGCCGCCTCCAGGTAAAGCACAGCCCGCACCGACGAGGAGTCGACCTCCATCGGAACTCCCGAGATTTGTGGGTTTGTTGCCAGGGAGAAGGTACCCGCCGCGGGCCAGGCGGGATGCCCGGCCCACGGCCACGCTCGCTACGCCGGGGCGCCGGTGATGCCGCTCCAGAGAACGCCGATCACGACGGCGACGCCGGTAGCGACCGTCAGCGCAGCCTCACCCACCTCGCTCGCGGACGGCGGGGCGAAGTGGAACGGCGCGTCCGGTGCTATCCGGTAGGCCGGGGTTACCTGCCCGCCGTTCGGCCCGGAGACGACCCGCGGGATGCCCTCGGTGCCGGGTGCCGGGCCGGGTGTCACGGTCGGCACCCGGTCGGTGTTCGGCACCTGCTGGGGCCGGGTAGCCGCCACCGGGATCGGATCCGACCTGTCCTTGCTCCAACCGTAGAAGACCAGGCCCTCACACGTCGCTCATGCCCCCATGCTTACGCGTGCGGACCCGCAATCAACTCAGGCGGGCATCGGTCATCACCACGTTGGTGACCGTCTCGAACTGAGGCTGGCGCGGCTGCCCCGGCGGCAGCGCCGGGCGGACCGCCTCGAACACACGGCGCACCGCCTCGTCAGTCCACGCCGCCGGGTCCTCGGTGGCACGCAGCAGCACACCACCGGCACCAAGCTCGATCACCTCGGCGAAGGCGCCGCTTCCTCGCAGCGCCCCGGCGCCACCCAGCGTCTCGACGATCTCGGCCGGACAGACGGTCACCCACTCGTAGCCACGCAGGAACCGCCGGCCCTCCTCGAGTGAGTCGTCCGGGAAGCGGCGCAGCAGCAGACCTAGAGCGGTGTTCGGGCCGTGCGGGATCCGGTCGACCAGGATCTCGCCGTACACCGGGTCCGCGACGTCGCCGGCCGCGCGCAGCACCGCGACCATCGCGTCACACACCACCGGCCGAACCCCCGGGTCAGCCAGCTCGGCCATAAGGTCGAGCCAGAAGAACTCATCAGGTCCTGGACGGAAGACGTCGAGACGAGTCTGCGCGACCGGGCCGTGCGGCCGGTCGTCGCCGTAACCCCAGACCGTCCAGAGCTGGTAGAGGCCAGGAACCATGGCGTCGGCCCAGGCGCCGGGCGCGATACGGGCCCGGCCGCCCGCCTCGGCCGTGACGAAGCCCTTGATCTCGCGCTCGACCGCGGGCGCCCCCGGCGGCTGGACCAGCGGCAGCAACGCCGCCTCCGCCGCGTCGTGCCAGGCCTGGACCGCGTTTAGATCGCCCGCGTCCACGTAGAGCACGGCTCGCACCACTGGCGGCTGGGCCCGCATCGGTCCTCCCGAAAGATCGTGGGTCATTGCTCAGAAACGGTACCGGCCGTGGGGGGGGGGGGGGGGGC
>DASVVF010000399.1:0-3005 GCA_036386695.1 Catenuloplanes sp.
CTGTTCGGTGCCGGTGGGGCCGAGACCACCGTGCCGACGCCGCGCGCCGGGTGCACCAGGCCCTCCTGCCGCAGGGCGGCGAGGGCCTTGCTGGCGGTCGCCATCGCCACCCCCCACTGCCGGGTGATCTGCCGGGTGGACGGGGCCCGGTCTCCGGGGCGCAGTTCGCCGGCGACGATGCGGGCGCGGATGTCGGCGACGATCCGGGCATAGGGCGGGTCCATGGTCATCGCGCTCGCCTCTCCGTTGGGTGCACTAGTGCATCAGGTCCCCCCCCGGGCCGGTTCCCGCCCTGCCTGGGAGGCTACGAACGCCCTAGTGCACTAGAGCGCTGACCACGGGGGGAGCCGCGTATGTACGGTGTACGCCAGGGTACCGACCAAGGGAGAGAGATGACCACACCAGACGCTGTACGACTGGTCTCGCTGAGCAGGATCCACGGCACGGCCGGCGGCGCGGTGACCGCGCTGGACGACGTGACGGTCAGCTTCGCCCGGGGCACCTTCACCGCGGTGATGGGTCCGTCCGGCTCGGGCAAGACAACGCTGCTGCAGTGCGCGGCCGGCCTGGACCGGCCGACTTCCGGGCGGGTCTTCGTCGACGGGGCGGAGGTGACCGCGACGGACGAGACCACGCTGACCCGGTTCCGCCGCGAACGCGTCGGCTTCGTCTTCCAGGACTTCAACCTCATGCCGGCGTTGACCGTCCTGCAGAACGTCACGCTGCCGCTGCGGCTGGCCGGCCGCCGGGTCAACGCCGCCCGTTGCGCGGCGGTGCTGCACCGGGTGGGGCTCGGTGACCGGCTGCGGCACCGCCCGGCGCAGCTCTCGGGTGGGCAGCGTCAGCGGGCGGCGATCGCCCGGGCCCTGGTCACCGAGCCGGCGGTGGTCTTCGCCGACGAGCCGACCGGTGCCCTGGACACCAGCAGCGCCCGCGACGTGCTCACCCTGCTGCGCGAGGCGGTCCGGGACTTCGGCCGTACCGTGGTCATGGTCACCCACGACCCGGTGGCGGCGGCGCACGCCGACGCCGTGCTGTTCATGACCGACGGGCGGCTGGTCGGCGAGCTGGCCGCGCCGACGGCGGAGGCGGTCGCCGAGCGACTGACCCACCTGGGCGACACCGTGGCGCGTCGTCCGGTCGGGGCGCCGGCATGACGATGCTCGATCTGGCGTTGCGGGGTCTGCGGCACCGCGCCGGCGGCTTCCTCGCGACACTGCTCGCCACCGTGCTGGGCGCCACCATCCTGATGGCGTTCGCCTCCCTGTTGGACACCGCCGCCGGCCCGGGCGTCGACGCCGCCAGCGGCGAGACCCTGGTCACGATGACCGCGGTGGCCGGCGGTTGGTGCCTGCTGATCGTGGTGTTCGCGGTGGCCTCCACGCTGACCCTCTCGGTCAGCCAGCGCGCCGCGGAGATGGCCCTGCTGCGCAGCGTCGGCGCCACCCCGGCGCAGGTCCGGCGCATGATCATCGTCGAGGCCGGCGGGTTGGCCACGGTGGCGGCGGTGCTCGCCGTCGCGCCCGGACTGCTGCTCGGCGGGTGGGTGTTCCGGCTGTTGCGCCAGACCGGTCAGGTGGACCCGGCGGTGGGGTACCGCTTCGGGGCGGCGGCGTTGGGCGTCGGGCTCGGGGTGACCGTGCTCGGGGCCACCCTGGCGGCCCTGCTGACCGCCCGCCGCGTCACCCGGCGCCGGGCCGCGGGGGCGGCGCTGACCGACCCGCCCGGCGCCGATCGGCTCGGCCGCCGGCGGACCGCCCTGGCCGCGCTCCTGCTCGCCACCGGCCTGGGCTGCGGCGTGGTGACCGCCACGGTGATGTCCGGCAAGGGTGCCGAGGCGATGCAGACGGCCGGTCAGGCCGGGATCTGGTGCGCGATCGGGTTGGCGTTGCTGGCGCCCGCTCTGGTGCGCCGGGCCGCCGCGGTCGTGACCCGGCTGCTGGGAGCCCGGGTCGGCATCACCGGGGAGCTGACCGTGACCAACCTGCGTGGGCGCTCCGGTGAGCTGGCCGGGGTGGTCATGCCGATCATCCTGTTCACCGCCATCTCCACCGGGACGCTGTACATGCAGCGCATCGAGGACCGGGCTCCGGCGGTCGTCGGTTTCGTCCCGGAGGCCGTGCAGCGGAACATCACCACGTTGAACTACGTGGTGGTCGGCATGATCGCCCTGTTCGCGGCGATCATGCTGGTGAACACCGTGGTCGCCGTGATCACCCACCGCCGGCGGGAGTTCGGTCAACAGCGCCTGGCCGGCGCGACCGGGCGTCAGGTGTCGGCGATGGTCACCCTGGAGGTCCTGGTGCTGGCCGCGACGGGCGTGCTGTTCGGTTCGGCGGCCGCGCTGGTCACGATCGTGCCCTACGGCATCGCCCGGACCGGTTCCGTGGTGGCGACCACCGGCCCGGACCTGTACGCCGGGATCGTCGCCGTGGGGGTGGCCCTGACCCTGGCCGCCAGCCTGCTCGCCACCCGGCGGGTGCTGCGCGCCCCGGCTGTCGCGGCGGTGGCCGGGTAGCCCGGGCGCTGCCCGCACCCGCGGGATGGCCCGACTCAGCTGGGCTCAGCTCACCGGCGCTGAGCTCACCGGCGCAGGTCAGTGGGCGGAGTTCACCAGGAGCCGGCCGTCGGCCCGGCGGAGCCGCCCCGGCGGCGCAGATACTTGGTGAACTCCTCGGCGATCTCGTCGCCGGACAGCGGCTGGATCCCCGCGTCGCCGACCCGTTCCTCCAGCTCCCGCACGTACTCGCCCAACTCGGCGTCCTGCTCGGCGGCCGCCCGGACCCGCTGTTCCCACTCGGCGGCCTCTTCGGCCAGGTCCGCCATCGGCACCGGCAGGTCGAGGACCTCCTCGACGCGGTGCAGCAGGGCCAGGGTGGCCTTGGGACACGGCGGGTTGTTGGCGTAGTGCGGTACGTGCACCCAGAACGACATCGCGTTCAGTTCGGCGCGGCCGCAGGCCTCCTGCAGGACCCCGACGATGCCGGTCGGGCCGTCGTAGCGGG
>DASVVF010000400.1:0-3689 GCA_036386695.1 Catenuloplanes sp.
GGGTCGAGGGCGGCGGAGACGATCGCGGCGGCTTCGGTGTCCAACCACCCCGACAACCGCACCCGCCCCGCGACCACCGGCGACAGGGTGAACGCCCGCCCAGCGACCGCCCGAGCCTCCTCCCGCGCCAACCGCGCCGCATCGGCGCGCTCGGCGACCTCCGGGGCGACGTGCTCCAGGATCCGGGCACCGATCCGGCGCAACGACTGCGCCTCGAACTGCTCCGCCCAGCCGACCAACAGCGTTTCGGCTTTGTCGACGGCTTCGGTGCCGAGGTCGGCAGGTAGGGCGGTGAGGGTGTCGACGATCGCGGCGGTCTGTTCGGTGTTGACCCGCCCGGCACCGAGCGCCTCATCCAGGCCGGGTCGCTGGTCGAGTTCCTTGGCCAGGCTGACCAACCGGCGGGCGGTACCGGTGTTGATCCGCAACCGCTCGCGTAGCCATCCGGCGGTGGAGTAGGCGTGCGCCGCGACGGGAAGCGCGCGGGCGTCGACCTCGCGCACCAGGTGCAGCTTCACCGCTGCGACGGCCTGCTCCAACTGGTGCACCGCGTCGAGACTGTCGACCAGATCGGTGTCGGGCAGCGCCCAGGCGGGCGCGTCGAGGCAGTCGGCCGTCCCGGCCCGCAGCTGCGTCAACTCCGCCAACACCCCACTATCTTCGAACATAGGTACGACAATTTCGGGCTCCCCGACCCTCGGGTCAGTCACCGCAAGAAGGCCCGCGATGAGGCTGGACGCGATAGCTTGCACCGCACGCTCAAGGTCCTGGCGCGGTCGGCACGTCGGTGAACCGCACCACCGCACCACCGAGGAAGCCTGGCTTGGTGGGCTGGATTTTGCGGTCAGCCAGTGCGGAAACCGCCCCGCTCCGTGGGCCGCAAGCGCAGGTTGGCGTCCGTCGATGTCGCTCGGAGCCAGGAAGCCTGCCTACCAAGCATGATCGACTGAGAAGATGGTCGACCAGCAATCGGAGAGGCCAACCTGGCGCCGCGGTCGTAGGTGCCCATGCGCCGGTGGGCGCGCTATCCACACCCGGTGTCCACACCCTGTGGATAGAACATGTGTACGGCTGGCCGCGTTCGGTGGGGCGGCTGGACGCCTCCGCCGACTGCGGACGGGTCCCCCGCGCCTGTCGTGGTGTCCTAGGCTCACGCGAATGTGGTTCATGCGGTTGTGGACGAAGCATCACGAAGCGGCGAAGTTTCTCATGGTCGGCGGCGTCTGCTTCATGGCGACGACCTGCATCAACTACGCCCTGAAGCTGACGGTCCTGCGCGAGAAGCCGCTTACCGCGCTGGCGATCGCCACCCTGCTGAGCATCATCCTGTCGTACGTGCTGAACCGCGAGTGGTCATTCCGTAGCCGAGGAGGCCGCGTGCGGCATCACGAGGCTGCCCTGTTCTTCTCCGTCAGCGCGATCGGGATCGTGCTCAACCTGATCCCGCTAGGTGTGTCCCGGTATGTGCTGCTCCTGCGGGTGCCCGATGTGAGCCTTGCTGTCCAGGAGATCGCCGACTTCGCCAGCGGCAACGTCCTCGGCACGTTGATCGCGATGTGTTTCCGGCTCTGGGCCTTCAAGCGATTCGTGTTTCCGGATCAGCAGGGACGGCCACGTAGACCCGGGCGCCCGGGCAGGTCCGGTCCGCGCAGCAGTGTGGTGCATCACGACCGCACTACACGTGAGCGGCGACGCGAGCATCGGCGGGCAACGCACTGACCGACCGGGCTACCGCTGACCGGCGGGGCTGGCGCTGCGGCCGTCGGCGAGCGCGGCGCGCAGGGCTTCGTCCACGTCGGTGTGCCGGATCCCGAGGACCCTGGTGGTACGCGAGGAGTCCAGCACGAACGGCCGCTTGAACTGGTAGCTCATCTCGAGGCTGGCCCGGATGAACGGGTTGACCAGCGCGGCTGCCCGGATCACCGGTTCTGGGTAGCGGCGGATGGTCGGTTGCCCGTACCCGCCGATGTTCGCGGCCCGGTGCACCAGTTCCCGCATGGTCATCGGCTCCGGCGACGGCACATGCCAGGCCTGGCCCCAGGCCCGCTCGTCGCGGGCGGCCGCGACGAGGGTACGGGCCACGTCGCCGGTGTGGGTGAAGGTGTGCGGGATGTCTAGCGGCGCGGGCAGCCACACCGTCTTCCCGGCGCGCAGGGCGGGCAGCGCCATTTCCAGGGCGGTGTGCTTCGGGCCGATGAAGTCGGAGGCCCGTACCTCGGTCATTCGGATCCGGCCGGCCCGGTGCGCGGCGAGGGCGTCCTGCCACATTTTGACCCGGACCCGGCCCTTGACAGTTGGCGCGGCGAGTGGCATGTCCTCGGTCATCGGGCGGTCCACCGGCCCGTACACGTAGAGGTTGCCGGTGACGGCGAGCACGGCGCCGGTGGCTTCGGCCCTGGCCAGCAGCGACGCCGCCAGCGGCGGCCAGTCGGTCGGCCAGGCCGGACTGCTGGGGACGGCCGCCGCCGAAGGGTTGCAGCCCGTCACCGAAGGGTCGCAGCCCGCCGCCGCTGAGGCGCTGCCCGAGGCGGTCGACGCCGACCTGGCCCGGGTCGGCGACCTGCTGTGTCCGGGCGTCCCGCGAGCCGCGCTGAGACGCGGGTTCGGCGCCTGGGTGCAGCTGTTCGGAATGGTGAGCTTCGAGCTGTTCGGCCAGTTCGAGAACGCCATCGTGAACCGATCCGCGTTCTTCGACCACCAGATGCGGGCCCAGGCCCGCCACCTCGGCCTCTGACCGGCGACCAGCCCGCCCGCAGCCCGCAAGCCCGAACCAGACCAGCGCGGGCCAGACCAGCGCGGGCCAGACCAGCGCGGGCCAGATCCAGCCCGGACCATGCCAGCGTGGGCCAGGCCAGCGCGGAACAGGCCAGCGCGGGCGAGGCCAGCGCGGGCCCGACCAAGCCCCGGGCCGGACCGGCAACTCGGGGGGGCGGAGCGGCTCAGGGCAGATGGCGGCGGATGAAGTCCAGTTCCAGGGACAGCTGGCGCTCGCCGGAGTACCCGTCCAGGGCGCCGCTCAGCGGCAGCACGGCATGCGGCCGGCCGGCGCTGAGCAGCCCGGCGGAGAGCCGTACGGTGTGCGCGGCGAGCACGTCCGGGTCGGTCAGGGAATGCGCCAGCAGCAGCGGCCGGGCCTCGGCGGGCCCGCTGGGCGGTTCGGCGGCCAACTCCACCAGGGAATGGTGCGCGTACACCTCACCGCCGGAGTTCGCCGGACGCCGGGCACCCGTCAGGCCGGTCGGCCGCCGGGCACCGGTGAGGCCGGCCAGACCACCGGCGGGGTGCGCAGGGCCGGCGGGGGAACGGGACCGTCCGGAGTCGTCGTCGTCGGGCAGGCCCAGGAACCGTTCGGCGAACGCGGTCTCCAGCAGCGTCCAGTCGCTGATCGGGGTGCGGGCCACCCCGCAGCTGAACAGGTCCGGCCGGCGCAGCACCGCGAGCGCGGCGAGCCAGCCGCCGGTGCTGCCGCCGCCGCGTACCGCCACCCGGGCCAGGTCGAGGTCGGAGTGCTTGCCGGCCAGCGCCGCCAACGCGTCCACCTGGTCGGTGAGCAGCACGTCGGCCAGCCGGCGGTGCACCACCTTCTCGAAGCTGGGGGCCACCCCCGGCGTACCCCGGCTGTCCACGGTGATCACCGCGAAGCCGGCGTCGGCCCACCACTGACGTTCCACCCACCGCGCGCGGGCGGC
>DASVVF010000401.1:0-1665 GCA_036386695.1 Catenuloplanes sp.
CGCGGTGGTGGTGGCCGACGCCCGTGACCCGGTCGGGGTGGCGGCGGCGGTGACCGGCGCCCTGGGGGTGGGCGCGGACGTGACGGTGGTGTGTGTGGACGTGCCGGGTTGTGAGCACGGGGCGATCCTGGCGACGGCCGATGGCGGCACGGTGGTGTTCTTCTCGATGGCGACGAGTTTCGCCGCGGCGGCGTTGGGCGCGGAGGGGTTGGCCGCCGACGTGACGATGCTGGTCGGCAACGGTTACCTGCCGGGGCACGCGGCGTACGCGTTGGACCTGGTGCGTTCGGTGCCCGGTGTGCGGGAGTTGCTGCGGGAGCGGGCGGCGGGACACTGATCCGATGACGGGTGACGAGGCGGTTCTGTACCGGGGTGGCCGGTTCTACAGTGCGGCGGATCCACGGGCCACGGCGATGCTGGTGGTCGGTGGTCGGATCGGTTGGTTGGGGGCGGACGTGGACGCCCCGGCGGCTGACGTGGTGGTGGACCTGGATGGGGCGTTGGTGACGCCGGCGTTCGTCGACGCCCATGTGCACGCGACGGGGACCGGGTTGGCGTTGTCCGGGTTAAGCCTGTCCGGGGTGGTCTCGGCCGGTGCGGTGCTGGACGCGGTGGCGCGCTTCGCGGCGGGTCTGCCGGTGGACGCGGCGGTGTTGGGCCATGGTTGGGACGAGTCGGTGTGGGCGGATCAGCGGCTGCCGTCGGTGGCGGAGTTGGACCGGGCGGCGGGTGGGCGGCGGGTGTATCTGTCGCAGGCGTCGATGCACGCGGCGCTGTGCTCGGCGGCGTTGCTGGCGGCGGCGCCGCAGGTGGGTTCGGTGGCGGGTTTCGACGGTTCGGCGCTGGTGCGCCGCGACGCGCACCATGTGGTGCGCTCGGTGGCGTTGGGGTCGTTGTCGGCGGCGCAGCGGGTGGCGGCGCAGCGGGTGATGCTGGCGCACGCGGCGGGCGCGGGGGTGGCGGCGGTGCACGAGTGTGGTGGGCCGCAGATCGCCGGGGAGGCCGACTTCACCGGGCTGCTGGGCTTGTCGGGGAACGGTCTGCCGGAGGTGTACGGGTACTGGGGTGAGCTGCTGGGTGCGGCGAAGGCCCGGCAGTTGGGGGCGGTCGGCGCCGGCGGGGACCTGTTCGCCGATGGTGCGTTGGGGGCTCGTACGGCGCATCTGGCGGCGCCGTACGTCGATGGTGACGGGTCGGGGTTCGGGTATCTGAGCGACGCGCAGGTCCGTGATCATGTGTTGGACTGCGTGGCGCACGGGGTGCAGGCGGGTTTCCACGCCATCGGCGACGCGGCGATCGCGACGGTGTTGGCGGGCTACGCGCAGGCGGCGGCGACGGTGGGGGTGGAGCGGCTGCGGGCGGCGCGGCACCGGGTGGAGCACGCGGAGATCCTGGACAAGCGGTTGATCGCGGGTTTTGTGGAGTTCGGGCTGGTGGCCAGTATGCAGCCGGCGTTCGACCGGTTGTGGGGTGGCGCCGGGCGGATGTACGCGTCGCGGTTGGGGGTGGCGCGGGCGTTGGCGGCCAATCCGTTCGCCGGGTTGCACGGGGTCGGGGTGATGCTGGCGTTCGGGTCGGACACGCCGGTGACGCCGGTGGACCCGTGGGGGGCGGTGCGCGCGGCGGTGTCGCATTTCAATCCGGCGCAGCGGTTGGGGGTGCGGG
>DASVVF010000402.1:0-4765 GCA_036386695.1 Catenuloplanes sp.
ACCGCGACGCGGACAACACCCACGCCGGCATGCCGGGTGGCGGCCCGCCGGGCCCGCCGCGGCACCCGAACCACCCATGGCGGGTAGCTATTCCGTCCGGCGGTGCTGGTCTGCATCGTGGGGCTAGGGCTTGCCGGGGTGGCGGCCGTCCGCTCACACCGGCGCGCGCGGCCGTCGGTGACCGTCCTGTTCTGTCGCTCGAACGTCGCCGCCGTTGCGTGGTGGTATGGCAGGCGCCGCGAATTCGTCCTCACGGCTTCGTGGTACCCGTGGCCAGGCGCGGCTCGGCGGTGCGCCGTCCCCGGCGAGGCTGGCTGCTGTGGCCGTGAGCCTCGCCGGTAGCGGCGTCAGCCCACGACCGTGTAGCCGGCCCGCTCGACCGCAGCGCGAACCTCACCGGCGTCGACGGGGGCGTCGCTGATGATGGTGACGGTGCCGCTGGCGACATCGATCCGGGCATCGGTCACGCCGGCCAGCGAGGCCAGCTCGTTACGGACCGAGTTCGCGCACCCGCCACAGGTCATGCCGGCCACGGTGTAGGTGCTGGGCACGCCCGCGGTGCCGGTTGTGCTCGTGGTGTCCATGGTCGCGGTGGCGCAGCCGCAGCCGGATTCGCTGGTGCACATGGGAAGACCTCCTTGCTCGATGAGCGAGCCGCTCCTTCGCGACCCCGTTCCACGATACCCCCTGCCGGTATCTTGCCAAGGCCCCTGGATGGCGAGTATGACGAGAGCGGATCGACCCTCCTATCCCTTGACAGTCGATACCCCCTGGGGGTAAACCTTCACAGCAACCCTTACCCCCTACCGGTATCTGAAAAGTGATGGAGATGTCACACGGTTCCAAGCGGCGGTGGGCCCTCGGCCTCATCGCACTCGCCCAGTTCATGGTCATCATGGACACCTCGATCATCGGTGTGGCCCTACCCCGGATCCAGACGGACCTCGGGTTCACGCCGGAGTATCTGTCCTGGGTGTTCAACGCCTACGTCGTCGCGTTCGGCGGGCTGCTGCTGCTCGGCGGTCGGCTGTCCGACCTGTTCGGCGCCCGCCGGATGTTCAGCACCGGCTGGCTGATCCTGCTCGTCGGCTCGGCCGTCGCCGGCCTGGCCGACAGTGTCGGAGTCGAGTTGGCCGCCCGCGCCGCGCAGGGCGTGGGCGCCGCGCTCATCGCGCCCGCGGCGCTGACCCTGCTCATGACCCTGTTCGGCCATGACCCCCGGGAACTCACCAGGGCCCTCGCCCTGTACGGGGCGGCTGCGCCGGCCGGCGGCACCGCCGGGGTGTTCCTCGGCGGTGTGCTCACCGAGTACGCCAGCTGGCCCTGGGTCTTCTACATCAACATCCCGATCGCGGTCCTCGCCCTGATCGCCACCCCCGCGCTGATGCCGGCCGGCGCGGCCCGACGCGGCTCCCTCGACATCGCCGGTGCCCTCACGGTCACCGCCGGTCTCGGCACCGCCGTCTACGCCATCGTGCGCGCCCCCGAGGTCGGCTGGGGCTCCCCGCAGACCTGGTGGGCCCTCGGCGGGGCCGCCGCCTTCCTGACGGCGTTCCTGGTCATCCAGGCCAACCGCCGCGAACCGCTGATGCGGCTGTCGATCTTCCGCGCCGGCAACCTCGCCGCCGCCAACCTGGCCCAGTTGCTTCTCGGCGCGGCGTGGATTCCGATGTGGTTCTACCTGAACCTGTACCTGCAGCAGGTCCTGGGCTACAGCGCCTTCCCCAGCGGCGCCGCGCTGCTGCCGATGACCGTACTCATCATGGTCGCGATGATCGCCCTGGCTCCGCGGGCCATCAACCGGTTCGGTCCCAAGCCCATGGTCGTCACCGGCCTCGCCGTCCTCGCCGCTGGCCTGGGCTGGCTGGCGCTCATCCGGCCGGACGGCAGCTTCCTCGTCGACGTGCTGCCCGCCTCCCTGGTTGCCGCGCTGGGCATGGCGTTGGCATTCATCCCGTCCCTGGGCACCGCGATCTCCAGCGCCCGCCCGGAGGAAGGCGGTCTGGCGTCCGGCATCGTCAACACCAGCTACCAGGTCGGCTCCGCCCTGGGCCTGGCCGCGATGACCGCCCTGGCGGCCTCCGCCGGAGCCAGCCACCTCGGCGACGTGACGGCACTAACCGACGGCTACTCCACCGCCTTCCTCGGCGCCGCCGCCATCGCCGCCGCCGGCGCGCTGACCGCCGCCCTCACTCTGCGCAGCAGCACCGCGCAACCGGCCGTCGCCGAAACCGAACCGGCCACGGTCGGCTGACCGGCGCCTACATAACCCATCCATCAACCGGAACATGCACAAGGGAGACCACCATGACCACCACCGGCCCGCTGCTCATCGGCTACGACGGCTCATCGGATGCCCGCGCCGCCATCAAGTACGCCGCGCACCTGCTGCCCGGCGCCACCGCGGTCGTGCTCTACGCCCGCCAACCCCTGGAAAGCGTCGCCGCGCACCTCGAAGGCCATCCCGCCCTAGACGACCTGCGCGACCTCGACACCGCCACCCTCGACGCCTCCGAACGCCTCGCCGCCGAAGGCGCCGACCTGGCCCAGCAAGCCGGCCTCGACGCCAAACCACGCGTGGCGACCGCCATGGGCACCGCCGCCGACGCGATCGTCCACGCCGCCGACGACGTCAACGCCAGCCTCATCGTGCTCGGCTCCCGCGGTCGACACGGGCTCCAGGCGGCCCTGCTCGGCAGCACCTCCACCACCGTCCTGCACCACACCCACCGACCCACCCTCGTCATCCCCACCGACCACACCACTACATCCACCGACCGGGCACACCCGCCCGCCTGACCCCGCACGCTCGCCGGCGGGTCGGCCGACCCGCCGCTGCGCACCACCGGCAGACCGCCGCACCCGACAGACGCCGGCCGGGGCGACTCGGCGGTTCAGGTCTCGCCGGGATCGTCGCGAGGGGCGGGTGTCGCAGGCTGCGATCGGGCCGAGCCCGGTTCACCGGTGGCCCACACATCGGTGGGAGCCGGACGGCTCCCGGCGCTCAGCGCCGCGATGGCTTCGGCGGGGTCGGTCGGCGGGCGCCGCGGACCTGGTCTGCCGTGTTGGTGCCCGGCGGTGGTGACCACCGCGGCGAGTGCGGTGGTGATGGGAACAGCGGCGATGAGCCCCATGGTCGCCACAGCGCTGCGGACGATTTCCTGCCCCATAAACTCCGTGGTCAGGATGTCGCCGGTGCCACGGCCGCTGGCGATGATCAGCAGCAACAGCGGCAACGACGCGCCCGCGTAGGCCAGCACGATGGTGTTGACGGTGGACGCGATATGCGCGCGCCCCACCCGGGTAGCGGCCCGGTAGAGCTGCCGTCGGCTCAGGTCGGGATTCGCCCGGGCGAGTTCAGTGACGGTAGCGGCCTGGGTGACCGTGACGTCATCGAGGACCCCGAGAGAACCGATGATGATGCCCGCCAGCAGCAGCCCGTGCAGATCGACGTCGCCCTGCATCAGCGACAACGTGATGGTCTCCTCGCTCCCCGATCCGCTGAGGTGGGTAGCGGCGGTCGCAACGGTGCCGAGCAGCCCGGTCAGCACCAGACTCGCCAGGGTGCCCAGCACTGCGACCGACGTCTGCGCGGTGATGCCGTGGGTCAGGTACAACACCACGAACATGATCAGCGCGGCCCCGGTGATGGCGACCAACAACGGCGGGCGGCCGTTCTGGATACCCGGCAGAACGAAGCCCAACAGGACAGCGAAACTGGCCGCGAGGCCCCCGAGCGCGGCCAGGCCGCGCCATCGGCCGAACGCGATGATCGCAGCGGCGAACAGCCCCACGACCCAGATCAATGGCCGCCCACGCTGATGGTCAGCGATGTTGTACGTGCTGACGGAAGGATCTTCCGGGTCGGTGAGCTGGACCAGGAAGACCTCGTCGCCGACGGCGACGCTCGGTGCGCCGGGCCCAGCCGGGATCGGCGCGTCGACCTGCCGTCCCGCGTCCGGCCCATCGGTCACCGTCACCGTAACCGTGCCGCACGGGCCATCTGACGCGCCCTCCGGCGTATCCGGTGCGTCAGGACAGGCCTCGGTGACCACCCGCTGCACGGTGGCCCCGTAACGGGTGAGGTTCTCGGCGGGTGCGCGTTCGGCCGCTCCCGGCCAGAGCAGCGCCGTAGCCACGGCGGTCACCACGAACAACGGCACCACAGTCGCGAGCAGGATGCGGCGAACCCGCGGCGGGGTCGCCACGCTCAGGTGATCATGCTGCACGCCCATCAGCGAAGTCTCCAAGCGCTGGTGCGGAAAGGAACCGGCCAATGGCCACGGTCTGGCCGCCCGGGACATTGGTCTGTGCCCTCAACCAGGCCAGCGGCGGCCACAGGTGCGCGAGGCCCGCCCGTGCGGGCTGACCTCGCGCACCTGACCGGGCCGGCGGCTACTTGCTCAGCAGCGCCTGCATCTGCTGGATCTCCGCGGTCTGATCGGCCTCGATCTTCGCGGCGAGGGCCTTGGCGGCGGCGTCCTTACCCTGCTGCTGCTCGGTCTTGGCCATCTCCACCGCGCCCTGGTGGTGTTGGATCATCATCTGCAGGAACATCTTGTCGAAGCCGGCACCGGTGGCGGCCTTCATGCCCGCCATGTCCTTGTCGGTCATCATCCCGGGCATCTGCGTGTTCATCCCGGGCATGCCGTGCCCGCCGTCGGCCGGCGCGCTGGGCATCGGCGCCCCCCAGCTGGTCAACCACCCGGTCAATTGCTCGATCTCGGGCGCCTGCGCCTGCTTGATCTTCGCCGCGAGGGCCTTG